>JBAQYV010000053.1:0-10480 GCA_049790315.1 Candidatus Acidiferrales bacterium
CCCGAATCGCTTCGGGGCCAGACATCTTCAGGCGAACTTTTTTTGTCGCTCGATTTCCTCAAATAGCTTGGCTTACCTTACGGCAATCCAAGTGTGAACCGAACGGGTTCTGGCACATATCATTCGACCAAATTGTCAAAGAGCGGGCCTCCTGTCCAGCAGGCAGGCATACTTACATCCAGCCGAACGAGTCTATCAGGTCTCGCGAGTAAGTCAACCGATATATCCAATCGAAATTGCAGACAAAATTTCAGCGAATGTCAGCGGGGCCCTCCATTCGCGAAGCATCCATGTCGCGTCGTCGGATTTGCATTTGTAGGGACAGGATATGGACGCGGGAATTCTCTGATTGACGGCGTTTTAGCGCTACACCCCTCCCCCCCTACGGTGTTTTTTGGAAGTGTTGATTCTAAAAGACTTTAAGTCCTTTGAGTCACAAGTGTTGATTACAGGAGACTTTAAGCCCTTATTCCCAGAAGTGTTGATTCTAGTAGAGTTGAAAGCGTTCCAAATCAATGAGATGCGAGAAATTGGGAATTTCTTGGAAGTGTTGATTTCAGAAGGTTTGAGTCGCGTGAAGTGCACGAATGGCTGGATTCTAGCGGGCTTGGTTGAGCGCGAATGATTGGCGCAGGACGAGAAGCTCTTGAGGGGATGGGCGTCCCGAGGGAACGAGGCCCCCGAAAAAATCCGCGGCGCCAATGAGTTTCTCCAGCTCACACCACCTTATAGCATGACTCTAACTGTTCGTCAATGATTATGTTTTGGTTATTCGAAAACTTTCCGTTCGTCCCTGTTATTCTGTCCCCGCTGTTTGCTATCCCCGTTTTCCGCTGGTCTCCCAGGAGAGCTGCACATCCTTGGCGGCGACATGGACGAACGAGTTCCAATCGTGAACAAAAAAGCGGTAGCACGTAACATCCTTGGGCATCACTGGCAAGAGACCACCTACGGCGGGGAACGTCTTTGGATCCTCGGCATATCCAGCCACATTTATCGGGGACCCGGCACGCATGAAGGGGTACGTGGGGTCGGGAGGATCTATCGCGTAGTAGCATAGACCGCTGACTCTTAACGTCGCCTCCCGATACTCGTCTTGAGCAGTGGTAGCCGGCGGGCCAAACAACACGTGTATTGCTATCACCGCTGAGCGTCCAGGATAGTCCACAGCGACGCTATCAATCTTCGCGTCGTGAAACCCATTCGGCAACTCTCGGTCAAGTTCTTCAAAGGTCATGTTTTCCTCTTCGCGAAAGCAAAAAACCCGCTCTACCGTGCTTCGCGAGCCCCTGCGCATTCTATTGAGGTGGTTCAGCGGTGTGCTTCTTTCAGTCCGTGTTATATCCGTTCAACCTACAAAGACGAAGTAGCCGAGAAGACTACAAACCAGAGCAGCTCCTCCGATGTATGGGGGCCGCTCTACTATCAATGCCACGAAAGCTGTGACGGCTGCAAATAGGATGGAATAGAGATGAAAATTATCCAGCCGGATTTCCATGGGCGAATTTTGGATCGGCATTCCGTGCCGATAGAAATAGTGAGTCACTCCATAAATTACCGCAACGTGAGCGAGAGTGATTAGGAACGACACGGCGGCCCATTTGTGCCGATAGAGTTGGGTCATCCAGTACCTTCGGGCGCGAAATGTCGGAAAACGTCGCGTCTGTGCGCAGTTTCTATCGCCGGTTTGCCCGCGCTAAAATCGCCTGAGAGGAAACCATGAAATCCGCCGGCGGCAAGCCCCCAAAGGACCAATCCAAGATGCCCGTCTCACGCGATAAAGTTCGCAATGCGCGCGACAATTTTCGCATCGCCGAAGGCAAAACCAAGACCAGGATTCCTCTCGCAGACAGACGCTCGGAAACCCGCGCAAAGCGTCGTCAGACGAAGGAAGTCTTAAGGCAATTTCAAGACAAGGTCAACCCCTAGCCGGTGGTCCGAGTGCCCTCTCCTCGCCTTTGCACTCAGCGTCGTTACCCCGCTTACGCCGTCCCGTGTGTAGACGAGGAGCCTGCCGCCGCCCAGTTGTACGTGGGAGCGCCAATCCCCCGATTGGCGGCTGTGGTCGTGCGCCTCGACCCGCTAAACGGGTCTTTCGATCGCGTAATTTTCTCGCGTGCTTCGATCTCAGTCGCGTCCAGGCACAGTCGTCGCACTTGCGACAGGATCGGCATTCGGATCCCAAGGCGCCGCCCCAGGCTGGACAAGAAGGCCCTCATTGGTTCTTCCCCCAGTCGCGGGCTTCGGGCAGAATTTGGCTTGGCCTTGAAGCTCGGGATATTCGTCGCACAACTCTCGAAAGATCCGCGGCAAATTCTTCGTCGCGTTTTGCTGTCCCACCCGCGCGGACTCCGAGAAAATCTTGGATGTAACGGCGTTGTAATGCTGCCCGGCCGGCGTCTCATAAAAAGCCGTGAGCGCCTTGATATCGTCGTCAGAAAGATATTCTGCGTAGACGGCGATTTCGTCGTCCAAGAAGTCCCCAGTCTTAGTCAGCGCGATGACTTTTTGAAAGTATGCATCCAGAATTTTGTTCCGGTTCGGTGTCAGTGGAAACGACGCCAGAAGCGCGGGCCGCATGTTGTTGAGCAAGGTGCTCACCGCCGCGGCCTGTAGGTCTTGCACATGCATGACGTCAAAAAGATGAACGATGTCCACCTTCTCTTGCGGATCGACGGTCGGAGACGCCTCAGCCGGCGGAACCCCTGCGGGCGGGGGCGCAATGGGAGTTTGTTGCGCCGGATTATCTTCCAGATTGAATGTCACCGTAATTGTCGTATCCAGCTCGACCGGATTGCCACCGAGCAGCGTCGGTTGATACCTCCACTGCTTTACTGCATCCATTGCCGCCTGGATCAGCAGCGGGTCGCCAGAGAGGACGCTGATATTCTTTGCGGCGCCGTCTGTTCCGATGATGACGTGCAGGAGGACGTCGCCTTGGACGCCTTCTTGCCGCGCGAGTGCGGGATATACCGGATTTGGCAGGCTGATTGGTTTTCCGCCGGTCAATTTGTCCATGCTATCGGGAACTCGAATCCTCACTGGACTGTTCGCCGCCGGGGCAGGGGCCGGCTGAGAACCTTGGTTTCGCGCGAACCCAGCCGTGGCAAAAAACGCTGCGATTACCAGCGTGCAGCTGCCAATCTTCAATCTCATATTCCACCCCTCGCGAACTCTTCGTGCGATGCGTCTCCGCGCGCCGCAAGAGCGCGCGGCCGCGAAGCTCGACAGAGTCTACGCTCGCCTCGTTCGCACGAGAAGAATATCGCTTTGCTCTGTGCTGGGTCGTTAATTCCGCGGCTAGACGGAGAGTTTGCGGAGGGAATCGACGTACGGCGCGCGCGCCACGCCGCGCTCCGTGATGATTGCGGCGATAAAGCGCGCGGGCGTGACGTCGAACGCGGGATTGCCCACCTCGACGTCGGGCGCGACGCGCACGCCGCGAAAGTGCGTCACCTCTTCAGCGGCGCGCTGCTCGATGGGGATGTGTTCGCCGGAGGGAATCGAAAGATCGAGCGTCGAAATCGGCGCGGCCACGTAGAACGGCACGTTGTGTTCGCGCGCCAGCACGGCGATTTGATACGTGCCGATCTTATTTGCCGTATCGCCGTTGGACGCGATGCGGTCCGCGCCGACAACGACGGCTCCGACATCTCCCTTTTTCAGGAAGTGCCCGACCATGTTGTCGGTGATCAGCGTCAGCGGAATGCCGTCTTCGTGCAGCTCCCACGCGGTCAAGCGCGCGCCCTGCAAGTAGGGACGCGTTTCCGGCACCAGCACGTGCATCTTGCGGCCGCCTGCCACCGCCATACGAATCACGCCGAGCGCCGTGCCGATTCCGCCCGTGGCCAGCGCGCCGGCGTTGCACTGCGTCATCACGTGGCCTTCGGCTGGCAGCAGCGCCGCGCCAAATCTGCCAATGGCTTCGTCGGTGGCCCACTTTTCGGCGTGGACCAATCGCGCTTCGGCAACCATTTCGCGCTTCAGCGATTCGAGATCGCCCGCGGCGGCCAGAATGTCGAAGCGCTGTTGCATTCGCTTGATGGCCCAGAACAAATCGACGGCGGTGGGCCGCGTGCGCGCCAACGTTTCCGAGATCGTCGCAACTTCCGCGCGCAATTCTTGCAGGCTTTTCGCTTTCGAGCGCTGCACGCCCAACGCGAATCCCATTGCGGCGGCCACGCCAATCGCCGGCGCGCCGCGAATCACCATGTCGGTGATCGCCGTGGCGACATCGCGATAATCCGTGTAGGTATTGCGGATCACTTCGCCCGGCAGACGACGCTGATCCACCATCACGACGCCCTGCTCGGTCCACTCAATCGGTTGCGTAACCTTCATCGTGTTCTCACCGGGAAAGATCCTTCTTCATCTCTTGTTTTGCCCGCCATCGCCACGCAGTACTTACATGCTCGCGGTAAAATGACGAAGCCCGCCCGTGGCGATCACGAATCCCAGAAACAGCAAACTGTTGTAACCGAGATGCACCAGATAACTCGCCGCCACCGTTCCGGTTCGCGCGCGCACCCATGTGAGCACCATTCCGACGCCGACCAAGAGCGCGATCTGCATCCAGCCGCCCCACAATTGCGCGGCATGCATCAGCCCAAACACCAATCCCGTAACCACGATTCCCACCGGCACGCCGAATTGCCGCGCCAGCAGAGGATAAAGAAAGCCCCGGAAAATCGTCTCTTCCACAAGCGGCGCAACCAAAATGCCCAGCGACATCAGCATCACCACGCTGAGGCGGCTATCGAAAAGTTTCTCGATCGGCAGCTCGCCGTTCCGTCCGCCGTAACGGCCGAGCACCGAAACCACCACCGCCATCAGCGCGCCGCCGGCCAGGAATCGCAATGCAAATCCGCCCGGCGCATCGCTGGCGCTCGGGAGTTCGTGCCAGCCGATCGTTCGCCAGAAGGGTTCAGCGGAACGCATGCGTACCACGGCAAACAAATACAGCATGGCTGCGATGGACCAAAGTGCCTGGCCGATCACCAGCACGGTCGGAGTCAATGCGTCGCCCGCATGCATGCGCGTCACGGGCGTGTGCGAGACGGCCATGGCGGCCATTGCAACCAACCACGTGAGCACCATGCTGCTGATCACGCCGAACAAACAGAACCAAAGCAAATCGATCCACATCCACGGCACTCGCAAATCCGGCGGAAACTCGCGGAGGGGAACGTCCGGGCCGCTCGCGCCGCTGGCGAATACCGCGGTGGGCGTTTCAAGCGCATGGCTGGGCGGCGGTTCTTGCAACACATCGCGCTCGGGCGACGGTCCTTGCGGCTCATCGCCTTCGCGCGGAGATGCGGCGATCTCAGCGTGCGGCAGCAGCGGATCGGAATTCGGGTAGCTCACGCGGATTTCCTGAGAAGCATGGGAGCGGCCATCGGCCGCTCAGTTCTCGATCTTTCGATCGTAGTACGCCAGCAGATCCTCGAGCGTTTTGCGAATCGGAATCGTTGGTTTCCAGCCGGTCAGTTCGCGGCATTTGCGCGTATCGCAAATCTGAATCGGGATATCGATCGGGCGCACAAGTTTCGGATCGACCGTGATTTTCACGCGCTCTTTCAGCTTCGTCATTTCCAGAAGTTGCTCGACGAGCTGGCCCATGGTGAACGCTTCGTCGCCGCCCACATTGTAAGCTTCGCCGCCCGTGGCCTTTTGCATCAGCAGCGCGTAGGCGCGGCACGCGTCGCGCACGTCCATCACCACGCGTTTGCTCGAAAGCGTGCCCACGCGCAGCACCGGCTCCTGAAAACCTTTCAGGATGCGCACGATTTGATACACGTCGGAGGCGATGGAAAATCGCCGTCCGCGCCGCGGACCGGTGTGCGAGAACGCGCGCGTCACGAAAAAGGGCAGCTTTTCGGAAACCGCGCGCTCGCGAACGTAAAGATCGCCGGCCGCTTTGCTCACGCCGTACGGATTTACGGGCTCGATCGGGAAATTTTCATGGATCGGGCCCTGCGATTCCAGCGGCGCGCCGTAGACTTCCGACGTCGAGCAGAACATCAGCCGGCACGCGGGGCGATGCACGCGAATCGCTTCGGCCAAATTCACAGTGCCAACAGCGTTCGTGAGAAACGTTCCGCGCGGATCGGCAAAGCTTGTCGGAGGATGGCTCTGCGCGGCGAGATGAAACACGCCGTCGAACGGAACTTCGCGCATCAGATTTGTCAGAGATTCGTAATCCGTCAAATCGCCGAAATGAAACGCGAGTTTGTCGAAAACATGATCGGGAACGATGTCGCGGATATCGTCTTCGCGGCCGTTCGAGGTGCGCACGAAGCCGTGTACTTCATGTTTTTCTTCGACGAGCAAATTGGCCAGGTGCGGTCCGACGAAGCCGGTGATGCCGGTGATCAAGTAGCGCATGTGCGAGTCGAAGACGATCCTTACCGAAACCAACGGGTGAATGCGAAATCGCTAGTGTGCCGAGATTTGCGCGCCGCTGTCAAATTCAAGAGCACACGGCCCGGCGCTAGTCTCAGTTTACGGAGACGAGTGGCAACACACGCGTTAGAACTTGGCCGGTGTAGGATTTTTTTGTGCGCGCGATTTGCTCGGGCGTTCCTTGCGCGACGATGCGGCCGCCGTCCTCGCCGCCTTCGGGGCCGAGATCGATCACCCAATCGGCTTGCTTGATCACGTCGAGATGGTGCTCGATGATCAGCACGGTGTTGCCGATGTCCACCAGACGATTCAGAACATCGAGCAGCTTTTTGACGTCGTCGAAGTGAAGACCTGTGGTGGGCTCGTCCAGGATGTAAAGCGTGCGGCCGGTTTGCCGCTTGGAAAGTTCGCGCGCCAATTTCATGCGCTGCGCTTCGCCGCCGGAAAGCGTAGTGGCCGATTGGCCCAACTGAATGTAACCGAGGCCAACATCCACGAGCGTTTTCAGTTTCTGATGAATCTGCGGGAAATTCTCGAGCACGGGCAGCGCATCTTCGATCGAGAGATTGAGCAGATCCGAAATCGAAAGTCCCTTGTAACGTACCGCAAGCGTTTCGGCATTGTAGCGCCGGCCGCGGCAGACTTCGCACAGTACAAACACGTCGGGGAGAAAATTCATTTCAATGCGGCGCTGGCCATCACCCTGGCAGGCTTCGCATCGGCCGCCCTTCACGTTAAAGCTAAAACGTCCGGGCGCGTAGCCGCGTTCGCGCGATTCCGGCAGCATCGCGAAGAGTTCGCGCATCGGCGTGAGCACTCCGGTGTATGTGGCCGGATTCGAGCGCGGCGTGCGGCCGATCGGCGCTTGATCGATCTCGATCACTTTGTCGATATTCTCCGCGCCGATGAGTTCGCGGAACGCACCAGCGCGCTGCGTCGAACGATAAAGTTTCTGCGCCAGCGCGTGATACAGAATCTCGTTGACCAGCGTCGATTTGCCGGAGCCCGAAACGCCGGTGATCACGGTGAGCAGACCGAGCGGCAGCCGCAGATCGATATTTTTCAAATTGTTTTCGGTGCAGCCCAGCACGGCGAGCGATTTTCCGTTCGGCGAGCGGCGGTGCTCGGGAACCGGAATCGTCGATGCGCCGGAAAGATATCGACCGGTCAGCGAACCTTCGCTCGCTTCGATCTCCGCGGGTTTTCCTGTGGCGACCAAATAGCCGCCGGCGTTTCCGGCGCCGGGGCCAAGGTCAACTACGTAATCGGCGCGGCGAATCGTTTCTTCGTCGTGTTCGACGACGAGCACAGTGTTGCCCAAATCGCGCAATCGCGTGAGCGAACCGAGCAGCCGGTCGTTGTCGCGCGCGTGCAGACCGATCGACGGTTCATCGAGCACATAGAGAACGCCGCGCAGACGCGAACCGATCTGCGTGGCCAAACGAATGCGCTGCGATTCGCCGCCCGAGAGCGTGGCGGCCGAGCGATCGAGGCTGAGATAGCCGAGTCCGACGGCGAGAAGAAAATCGAGGCGTTCGGAAACTTCTTCGAGCGCGCGTCCCGCGATTTGAAGTTGACGAGGCGCGAGCGTTTTCAAGATTCGATCTACGGCCGGCCGCGCCTGGCTGATCGGCAGCATTGTGAAATCCGCAATCGAGTGGCCAGCGACTTTCACCGCAAGGCTTTCAGGACGCAAACGCTTTTGTCCGCAGGCGGCGCAGGGAACCGGAGACATGTACTGCGTGAGCCATTCGCGATAATTATCGGAGCGCGAGTCCTCAAGATTTCGCTCGAGCATTGTGAAGATGCCCGGGAATCGAAATCCGGCGGCCGGTTTTGTCTTGGAATGGCTGCGCGCCGCCGCACCATCGGTAGAACCGTTGGCCTGCGACGGAGGGTAGCCATAGAGAATCAAGTTCTGGACGCGCCGCGGAAGTTTCTCGAACGGTGTGGCGAGATTGAACTCGTATGCATGCGCCGCGAGTTCAATCGTGCGGCGCACGTTGCCGGAACTCGATCCGGGACCGAGGCCTCCCTCGAACAGGGGTCTCGTCCAATCCACGACCACTTTTGATGGATCGAAATCGTATCGCGAACCAAGCCCGTTGCAGACAGGGCACGCGCCGTACGGCGAATTGAAACTGAACGAGCGCGGCTCGAGTTGTGGCACGGAAATGCCACAATCGCGGCACGCCAATTTCTCCGAATATATTTCCTCCGCGCCTCCGACCACGGCAACGGTGACGAGGCCCTTTGCGAGTTTCAGCGCCGTCGCGAGCGATTGTTCCAGGCGTCCCGCAATCCCGGGCTTCACGAGCAGGCGATCGACGACAACTTCGATCGTATGATTTTTGCGCTTGTCGAGCTTGGGCGCTTCGTCGAGCGGATAAAGTTGCCCGTCGATGCGCGCGCGCAGAAAACCGTCGCGCGCCAATTTTTCGAGCTCTTGCTTGTATTCGCCTTTGCGGCCGCGAGCCAGCGGCGCCATGATCATCACGCGATCGCCGGGCTTTGCGAGCTCTCCGCGCAGGATGGATTGCACGATCTGCTCGGCGGATTGGCGCGCGATGGGTTTGCCGCAATTCGGACAATGCGGCACGCCGATCGAGCTGTAGACCACGCGGAGAAAATCGGAAATCTCGGTGATCGTGCCCACGGTTGAACGCGGCGAGCGCGTGGTGGTCTTCTGTTCGATGGCGATCGAAGGAGAAAGGCCCTCGATCGAATCCACTTCGGGCCGTTCCATTTGATCGAGGAATTGCCGCGCGTAGGCCGAGAGCGATTCGACGTAGCGTCGCTGGCCTTCGGCATAAATCGTGTCGAACGCGAGCGACGACTTGCCGGAGCCGGAAAGCCCCGTGATTACCGTGAGGGCATTGCGGGGAATTTCGAGGCTGATATTTTTCAGGTTGTGCTGGCGCGCACCGCGGACGACGATTCGGGTTAGTCCCATTTGGGGACACCTGGTGAAGCAACGCGCTCCGCGCGGGCCGACTCAGCGAGCCCGCCGCACAGTAGATAGAATGCGCCCAGCATAACCTTTCACGTTAACAAGCGGGCTCGACCGGGTCAAGACGCCGGTTCGGTGATCGTAAAGTTCGAGGAATGATTTGCGGAGCTTGTAAGACGCGATGGAAAGGCTTTTCCGTCGCTTGCACGGTACTGGGACTAGCACTGACCGGAAGTTTTTGCTGGGTCATGGCTTTTTTACGCGGGGGTGGGGGGCGCAAGTTGTGAGTTTGCAGCAAATTGGTTTTGGCGCTCGGCGTGCGTATGGCTATCACCGTCGGGAGAAGGCAAGCCGAGGATCCCTTTAGGGGATTGAGGGCTGGGCCGGCCTGTCTTCTCCCCACCCTTCCGCTTCGTTTTCAAAAAAATTATGCCATCCGAGAGAGGGCACCCAGATGAAGCGGGAGCCTCTCTGGCGACAGCCGATACGGTGAACGCATGCCAGGGATCGGATGGCACATCGCGGCGAAGAAGAGGAGAATAAAAATTGGTGCGGAACGATTCCCGATCGGCGTTAGTCTAAGCAAGTATGAAGCGACGGCGATGACTTTTCCTCAACAAAACTCCAGGAATGCGTTGTGGCGCGGAGGTCGCGTGGTGGCCGCGCTCGGCGCGCTCGCGATTTTTGGCGCGTACGCAGCTGCGGCGCAGGGGCCGGCGCCTCCGCGCGTCGATGTAAGCCTTGTGTCCGATGAGGCTGCCGTGCGGACAGGGCAAACGCTGTGGGTCGGTCTCGAGTTCAAGCTGCCGAGCGGCTGGCATATTTACTGGATGAATCCGGGGGACTCCGGGGAGCCACCGAAAATTAAATGGGACTTGCCGCAAGGGTTCCGCGCCGGCGATTTCCTGTGGCCGTATCCGGAGCGGATAGAGGCGCCTTCGATCGTCGATTACGGATACGCGAACGAAGTCGTGCTCCTGGCGCCCATAAGTGTTCCCGCTGATTTGCCGGCGCACGGACCGGTGACGCTCGGCGGCGATGTGCGTTATCTGGTGTGCCGCGAAATTTGCGTGCCTGCGCGCGCCAGCGTGCAACTGGCGCTGCCGGTCGCGGCGCATGGCGCTGTGC
>JBAQYV010000054.1:0-2806 GCA_049790315.1 Candidatus Acidiferrales bacterium
CGTACTTGCGGCGCACGGCATTGCGCGCGGCTCGGGTTTGTCTGGCGCCGGCGCGCACGGCCAATCGCCCGCGGCCAAATCAGCGTCACCTGCAGCACCGCAGACCGAAACAGGCGCGCCGAAACCACCGTCGCCCGCGGCGGCGCCGAAGCCCGCCAAGCCCACTGTTGAAGTTTCCCCGTTCGTCAGCGAAAACGATGTCCGCCAGGCGATGACCCGCAGCAAGAAAATTTTCATCGGCCCGAAAACGATACTCACGCCGTCGGCGCGCGATCTCGGACGCGAGCACGAAGTTTTCGTCGAAACCGGCGCCGAAACCGCCGTCGTTTAGCGGCACGCTCGATAAGTTCACTCGGCCAGTTCGGCTAGGCGGCGCCTTCTTGGAATCCACGCGCCACTCTCGCCTGCATCGCAACGCCTCGGCCGCCCGCGATTGTGCCGCGCAAACCTCTTACCTATACTGAGCTTCTAACGGTCTGAACCGCACACGGCGCGGTGATTCGTCGAAAGCGCGCCAACGACGCATCGGCATAAATTTTGTGAGAAACCAAAAAGCTCAACGTCTGGCTCGGTGGTCCGCTGCGGTTGCCATACTCATGGCCGCTGGCGTGGCTGGCGTTTATATGCATCGCGCGATCCTCGAGCGCCGCGCGATAGCCTTGGCTCCTCCGGCCGTGGCGCCGTCAGTCGCCGAACACTCCGCGGGATTTTCTTTCTCGAAGGTGGAAGGCGATCGCACGATCTACACGGTTCGCGCCGCGAACGCCACGCAATTCAAGGAGGGTAATCGTAATCTGCTTGAAGACGTGTGGATCACTTCTTACGGCGAGCAGGGCGATCGCAACGATACCCTGCGCACAAAGTCCTGCGATTACATTTCGGCAACGGCCTCCGCTTCTTCAGCCTCGGGATCCGCTCCGCCTTCGTCTTCTTCAGGCGGCTCCGGCGGCAAGATGACTTGCGCGGGCGACGTTGAAATCGATCTCGAAACCGTTTCGGAAGCGAAAGCTCACCCCAGCTCCGCAAATGGAGAGCCTTCGCCCGCGGCGCAAGTCCTGCACGTGTCGACGTCGAACCTTTCCTTTGAGCAAGACTCCGGCATTGCGGGCACCGACCGCGCCGTAAGTTTCCGCTTCCCCGGCGGCACTGGCAAAGCAGTTGGAATGCGCTTCGATTCGCAGCAGGGCGAACTCGATCTCGCGCACGAAGTTGAAATCGTCCTGCAGCCACAATCTGAAAACGCGCCGGCATCGCAGTCCCCGGCCTTGAAAGCCGCGCAGCCAGCCAAGCCCGCGGAGAGAGCGATGACGATTCGCGGCGAAAGCATGATCTATCGCCGCACCGACGGCGTGGCGCATTTGCAAGGCCCGGCCGAAATCACGGATGGCGCAAGCACACTGACCGCCCAGGAAATCGCGCTGATGCTCGACGAAAATTTCCACGCGCGCCGCGCCGTGGCCTCGGGCCAGCCGGAATTGCACGAAGCCAATCCCCAGCGGCAAATCGCAACAGCCGCCGATCAATTCACCGCGCTCTTCCTGCCCACGGGATCGATCAGGCGCGTCATCGCCGACGGCCACGTTCGTTCCACGTCGCAAGCCCCCAGCCAGCAAGACGAATTCGACGCGGGGCATATGGAAGTCGAACTTCTTCCGGGCTCGGGCCAACCTCACTTGCTCACGGCGTCCGGCGGCACGAAAGGAATCGCTCACGCGGGACCTTCAACGCGAACACTTGTAACTGACGCGCTACAAGTGAATTTCGCGCAGCCCGATGCGCACGACAAATCCGCGCGGCCCGAACTCGTGCACACGCTTGCGCCCGCAACAGCCGAATGGACCGCGCCTGCCCCGGGACGCAGCGCGAGATCACCGAGCGCCACCGCGCCCACCACGGCAAATACGCAAGCGGCGATGCAAACCACCCGAATGACGGGCCAAACTCTCGATCTTCATTTCGCGCCGAACTCACAGATCGACCACCTGACAGGCACGAATGGCGTCGAAGTCGACCAGGATTCCGGCGCCGCGGGGACACAATCCTCGACCTCGCAAAATCTCGACGTGCATTTCGACAACACCGGCGATTGGACCACCGTCGAGCAATCCGGCCGCGTGCATTATCGCGATCCTCAAGGCGCCGCCGAAGCTGATCACGCGCACATCGATCACGCAACGAACACGGCGACGCTGGAAGGCAGCGTCGTGCTAACCGACGCAAGTTCGCGCTCGACCGCGCAGACGGCAACTTTCGAGCACGATACCGGCGAGTTGCGCGCCGAAGGACGCGTGATCACCGCCGAACTTCCCACGGGCGCGCATCCCGTCGCCAATTTTTCGGATCAGCCCGCGCGCGTTTCGTCCGATCACCTCATCGCCGAACGCAAAGCCGGGCAGGCCACTTACACGGGCCACGCGCGCCTGTGGCAGGGCGAATCCGTGATGCAGGCCGACTCGATCGAACTCGATCACCCCGCGCAAACGCTCACAGCGTTCGGCCACGTGCGCGCCGTTTTCCCCGCTGCGGCTTGGACTCCCGCATCCGCCACAAAACCCGGTGCCAAACCCGCTTCTGCCACCGCACCCGCGCCCGCCGCGAAATCCGCCGCGCCCCAACCCCCCGACCTATGGCACGCGCAAGGCGGCCGCCTGACTTACTGGAGCCAGAAATCCCTGGGGCGCCTGGAAGAAAACGCCAGCGCGGATTCGCAAGAGGCTTCCCTCCGCGCGCCGACAATCGACTTTTTCTTCGCCCCTGCCGACCCCGCCAAGCCCTCCGGCGCGCAGCAACTGATCCGCGCAAATGC
>JBAQYV010000055.1:0-9741 GCA_049790315.1 Candidatus Acidiferrales bacterium
CGCCTCAGGACCATGGTCCTGAGGCGGAACCTTTACGCTTGAACTCCTAAACCTGGACAGAGGGTAGCATGATTCGTACATATCGGCCCAAGTTTTTCCTACAGTCTTTGATGTATCGGCTAATATAAGGGTTACTTTGCCAACACTTCACATCCATCTTGATGAATCGGGCGACTTGAATTTTTCTCCAGCAGGAACCCGCTACTACATCTTTGCCTGTGTATGGACGTATGAGCCAGCTCCGCTTGCGAATGAATTGAATGCTCTGCGATTTTCGTTGGTTAAACAAGGGCACGGAGAACGACTGAGCGGTTTTCACGCCCGAGAAGATGCGCAACCAAGACGCGAATGCGTATTCCCTGTCTTAGTAAAGCACCTTAATTGGACCTACGCAGCCATCGTAATCGAGAAGAGGCGTGTCAATCCGGTGCTCTATGAACCAGAAAAGTTTTACCCGAAATTTTGCACAATGGTTTTGCGTTTCGTTTTCAAGGGACGAATCAAGCCCAACACAACGCGCGTGCTTATCTACACGGATACGCTTCCATTTACAGGTAGTCGCGCTAACGCGGCAGAAGTCGCTATTAAATCGGCTTGCCGCAGCGACCTCCCTACTGGAATGCCTTTTCACGTTCTCCATCACCGTCGAGAGAGTAACGCGTGGATTCAGGTCGCTGATTATTGCTGCTGGAGCATCTGCCGAAAATGGGAGCAGGGCAACCTCGAAAAGTACAATTTGATTCGCCTGCGCCTTGCGGCCACGGAAATTGACCCAACTTCTCTTGGAGACGGCGTCACCTACTACTGAGGTCAAATGACACCACTACCCGTCAAAGCGTGTTCTAGGCTGGATTGCGGTTCGTTGCTATACTTTTGGGGTTTTGGTAGGTGTCGGAACACGGTAAGGAGCAGACATGGCGCAGAAATGTGAAATTTGCGGAAAATCTCCGCAGTATGGCAACGTGATCAGTCACGCCAACAACGCGCGGCGTCGGCGTTGGAACCCCAATCTGAAGCGCGTTCGAGCGGTGGTGGCGGGCGTGCGCAAGCAAGTGCGCGTGTGTACATCGTGTTTGCGTTCGGGCAAAGTTCGCAAAGCAGCATAAGCAGCCGGCCTGCGCGTGGCGCGGTGGTCTTAACGGCTGCGGAAGTGGGAAAAACGTCGAGATGCAAAAGCGACTGATATCCGCGGCACTGATCGTGGCGACGCTGGCTTGGGCCGGCGGTTGCCGCAGGGGCGAAGCCCCTTCGCCCGATGTGTGGGCCGAAGTGAACGGCACGCAGATCCCGCGTAGCGAAGTCGAACAATATTATCGAACCCAGGGCAATCCAGATGCTCCGCCGCCGTCGCGCGAAGAAGCGCTGTCGATGATGCTCAACATTCTGGACAATCTGATCAACAACGAAATTCTGCTGGAGCGCGCGCAAAAGCTGGGACTGGCCGCCTCCGACGGCGAAGTGGAAGACAAATTCACCGAATTAAAGAGTCCTTACACCGAAGATGAATTTCAGCGCCAGTTGAAATCGCGCGGCGTAACTGTAGACGACCTGAAGAAAAATATTCGCGAGCAGCTTTCGATCGAGAAACTGATCAATCGTGAAGTGGTCTCCAAGATCTCGATCACTGACCAGGACGTCACCGACTTCTACAATCAGAATCGCCAGCAATTCAACGTTGCGGAAACGCAATATCGCCTGGCGCAAATCGTGGTGACACCGCACAAGGATCCTGAGGTGCGTAATCGCAAGAATGACGACGCCACCACCGACGCCGAGGCCCGGCGCAAAGTCGCCGCGCTTCAGCAACAATTGAAAAATGGCGCGGATTTTTCCGAGTTGGCGATGGATTATTCTGAAGACCCGCAGACGGCCGGCTCCGGCGGTGACTTGGGCTACGTGCCGGAGTCCTCGCTGGGGCAGAGTAATCCCGCTCTGAAAAAAGCTGTGATGGCGCTCAAGCCCGGAGAGGTTAGTGATGTCATCGTGCTTCCGGATTCCTATCGCATACTGAAACTCATTGCGAAGGAAGCGCCCGGCCAGCGCGACATTAACGACCCGACCGTGCAATCGACCATTCGCGACGCCCTGCGCACGCGCAAAGAACAATTGCTGCGCACCGCATATCTATCCGAAGCGCGCGACGAAGCTAAGGTGACGAATTACCTCGCCCAACAAGTAATAGAATCCGCCGGCCGGTTGCCGGACATCTCGTCATCCACTTCCGCGTCGCCATCGTCCACCGCGCCGCCAACGCAAGCTCCCTCGCCCGACGCGCCGCCGCAATAACTCGCCGCACGTTAACAATAATAATTCGCCGATCGTTTTAAACGTTGCGGATTAAACGTTACTGAAACGCTGTGAACGGTTAAGCAGCGCCATCATGTGTGCCGCTACGTGCCGCGAAAATGTGGACGGTGGCGCGCGTAGCGACGTAAACAGCAGCGAGTAGCGCGGCTGCGCCGAAGATTAGCTGGGCGGCAGCGGCGGCCGCGCGCAGTGTGGGACTGGCGATGTGCTCGATGCGCAGCGTGACCAGTACCAGCGCGACCGACGTGGCTAGCAGCGCCGCGAACGCCGCAACCATGGCCAGAACGCCGAATGTGAATTTGCGCGTCATCGTTTTTGTTTTTGTCTTTGTTTTTGTCTTTTGCGAGATCGAAGTCGAATCCTCAACCGGTGAAGCGGCTGCCCGCGCTGCATCGCATGATTTGCGCGATCCGCGCTAATTCAGGCCCGAGCGATCCTCGGAAACTAAAATCGAAGCTAGTGCAGGCCCGACCAATCCTCGGAAACCAAGATGGAATTGCTCGGGTTCGCGGGATCGTATTTCACGCTGGCCATTTGACCTGAGAGCAATTGCCCGGGCCCGGCGGCGCGATGCTCAAGGCCGGTGATGTCTTGCGCGGTTTCGTAAGTCACACCGGAAATCGAATACGTATACCAGAGAAGTTTGCGGATGCGCCCCGCGTGACCGGCCGAATTTTTTTCGGAGCCGCGAAACATCCCGAAGCGGCCATTCGAGGCTGCCGACGCCGGAACCTCCGCCAGTTCGGTGACGCGCCCTTCGGCGATGCGCCCAATTTGATTCACATGAGCGCGGCGGCGGCGTTCGACTTCATCGGAATCGGGGCGACGGCGAAATGCCGCGTACGACGCGGCGACAATGGCCACGGCAACGGCCGCGCCCGCTGCCGCCAGGAGTCTCCAATCGTCGGTGAGCGCCTTCAATTCCCGCCTTTGCGCGCGTCAACGGCCGGGGACCGCAGACGCGTCTTAACTGTTCGCCGCCTGGACCGGATTCCGCAGCGTCCCCACGCCACTGATCACCACTTCGACGACGTCGCTCGCCGCCAAGGGGCCGACACCGGAAGGCGTGCCCGTTGCAATGATGTCTCCCGGTTCAAACGTCATCACGCGGGATACCCAGCGAATTATAGCATCAACGGAAAAAATCATGTCCGTAACGGGAGCGGACTGTTTCTTTTGGCCGTTGAGATAGGTTTCAACGGTCACACGTTTCAGATCGAGATCGGTCTCGAGAAGCGGACCAAACGGGCAGAACGTGTCAAATCCCTTGGCGCGCGTCCACTGCGCGTCCGCAAATTGCAAATCGCGCGCGCTTACATCGTTCAGGCAGGTGTAGCCGGCAATATAGGGATTGACGTCGTCGGTGTCCGACAACTGGCGGCAGCGCCGAGCGATCACCACGCACAGTTCCCCTTCATAATCCACGCGCTTTGAAATCTCCGGCAGAACGATCGGTTCTCCGGGAGCGAGGATCGCGGAGGGCGGCTTCAGAAAGATCAGCGGCTCTTTGGGAATGTCGCTGTTGAATTCAGCGGCATGTTCCACGTAGTTGCGGCCCACGCAAACGATCTTAGTGGGTACAGAGGGCGGTAACAGGGCCACTTCCGAAAGCTTGAAGGTGCGGCCGGTAGTTTCGGTTTTGCCCAACAGGCTGCCGGATAATTCATGAACGGCGTCGCCTTCGATGCGTCCGATGCGCGGTTCGGGATGCACGGTTTCGCCGGAGCGGCTCGCCGCGGCGGCGTTGAATTCGAGCAATTGAAAACGGCAGAGTTTCATTTAGGTCCTTTCAAGCACCGTACTCCGCACAGCCCGGTCAAGCATTGCGCCCCGCGCCAACGATTGAAGCCGTGCGCTCCGCGCAGTTGATTGAAGCACTGCGCTCCGCGCAGTCCGGCTGGCGCCAATCGGTTGGAATCATCGATTCGCGCGCGGAGGCTCAGGGTTCTCACGATTTCACGCGCGGACCAACGAGCCGCGGATAGTTTACAGGAACGCCCACGGCGCTTCCACTTGGTGGGACGTAGATTTCAGTGTCTAAAACTCTGGGAGCCCCGTGTCGCAGCCGACGCGGATCGGCACGGGTTTGCAGTCCCCGCCCGGAGTGGGGACGTAACCGGCGGGGGCATACACCCCCCACCCTATTTTGCAAAAGTGTTGAAATAAAAAGGCTTGCAGCCAAAGAGTGCGCATCCATCTGAAAAGGCAGGGATTTAATGTCACTCATTTTCAGCGGTTTGCGCACTCCTTTGCAAAATAATTGAAAACAAGGCAGTTGCGGGAGCAAAAAAGGAAGGGAAATGCGGCGATCAGTGCTCATCGGCGGAGAGAAATGGTAGGGAAAAACGAAGGCGGGGACTTCGGAGGCGTGCCGAACCCGCTGGTAGCCCGCCCCGAGACTGGATCCGGGGTAGAGACGTATGACGATCAAAGCAATGCGCTTCGCGAAGGGCGGTGAAGCAACGAAAATCGCGCGGATCGTGACCGGGTACGGGAATTCGAGACTTTGTTGTGAGTTCACACCACCTTATAGCATCAAGGTAATCCGATGTCAATAGTGCTCTGTGAGTATACTATTCGAATAGGATGCCTCGGCGAGTTGGTGTGTGCCATTCGAAAAGACTGTGCCGCCCCCTACGAGTGTGCGTGAGAACCGGTTTGGTTGTACGCGCACGCCTTGGGAGCGACATCGGCGCGGCGGATGGAGCAACGCATCCGGGAGGACCTGGCGTCTCGCTATTCAGGCGGCGCGGCGCCGAGACAAATCTTTTTAACGAGCTTCTTCACTTGCTTCCTGTGTGTACCAGGCGCTTCAGCTCTTCATTCCAGTTCAGCACGATATCGATTTGCGTTGCCGGTCGCAGCGGCTCGACGGACTGGATGGTCAGGAAACGCTTTCCGTCAGGGGAAGGACGGCCGCCCGGCCCCTCATAGAGCAGCCTCGGCTGGCCCGCGCTGAAAGTTGGGGATGTGGTGACGTCCACAACCATTATTTTGTCGCCATCGTTGTAGAACAACTCCTTACCACTCGGATTCCACCTTGGTCCGATCCCGCCCCCCACGGAAATCTGCCACTTCTTGCCGGGGCCGGGATAGGGTTGCACATATACTTCGTTCCCACCCGACTCATTCGATGAATAGGCCAGCCATCGGCCATCGGGGGAGAATTCCGCTCCACCTTCGCTGAAGGCCGACCGAAGGAACGGCTGCGGTTTGCGGTCGCTGAGCCGCAGCATCCAGATTTCTCTTCCCGCAGTGGGATTCACTTCGTTGAAGGCCAGCGATTGCCCATCGGGGGACCATGAATCGGGCGTCTGGGTGTTGTCGCTGGTCGTCAGCCGCTCTTCCGAACCACTACCGTCCGCCGGCCTCCAGTACAAATTGAAATTTCCATCTCTGCTGCTGCGATAAGCCACGCGCTTCCCGTCCGGCGTCCAGACGGGAACGCCATTGCTGACCTGCTGGGTGGTGAGCGGGGTTAGCGTGCCTCGCGCCAGATCGTAGATCCAAATCTGAACGGTGCCCGAAATAATCGTGACAGCCACCTGCTTGCCGTCCGGCGAAAGTTCCGCATCGCTATAGGCGCGAGGAGGGGCGGGAATCGGTTCAATATTTCCTTGACGGTCCACCCAAGCCAGGCGCCGTTCAAACTGAAGGGAACCGGCAGCGGCAGGAAGGTAAGCCATCGTTCCCGCAGTTGAAACGGAATATAACGCGCTAACCGCGCCGTTGTTTTGACGGATTCCTTCGACGACGGTTACCGGTGTGTCGCCGGTTACCTCCATACGGGCCAGATTGAATGGAACGGCCAGGAGATCCCCGGCCCTGTCGTACACCAGGAATCCAGGGGCGACAAAACGGCCCGTGTTTCCCCCGCGCACTAAAATGCTCCGTTCCCCGGTATCGAATCGGAGCATTTCTACTTGACTCTCATCCCACCCTATACCGCCGAGGGCCGTAAAGAGCACACCTTTTCCTCCCGGCAGGATTTGCGGATAACGGTGGCTGTATTCCCCCTTGGTATGGTCTGGAGTCGTCAGCATTTTCGGTTCGCCGCCTGCCGCAGAAACTCGCCACAGGCCAGAATTCGAAGAGGGTGCGAAGACGATCGTGCCATCGGCCCCCCAACTGGCGCCTGCATCTATCCCGGCATCGCAAATGGCCAATGGCGCGCCGCCGCTCACGGGAATTTTCCTCATCTTTCCCTGCGCGAAGAAGCCGATCCATTGGCCATCGGGCGAGAAAAACGGATTGACAGCGCCCTCTGTTCCCTCGATCGCCTTCACCTCCGGGCTGTCCAGCGAGCGCAAATAGAGCTGTGGTACGCCGCCTCGAAGCGCAACGTAGGCGAGCTGAGTGCCGTCGGACGAGAGTGCCAGGTTGTGAGCATTGGACTGGACTACGTCTCCAGGCGGCAGTTCAAAAGCCAAGTGCGCGGGATTCTGAGGAGTCTGTTGCCGGGCCGGCTTCAAGTACCATGTCGCCAGGCCCGTGACGACGACGAGCGCCAGCATCGCTAAGCTCAAGACCGCCGTGCGACGCCAACGCGCCTTCACCGGGGCAACGGCTTCGACTTTCTGCGGTGGAGCGGTCTGAGCCTCGTGAATTTCGATTCTCGCGTCGCCGGCATCTCGCAAGCGCAGCGCCTTGTCTTTTTGCAGGCACCTCCGCAGCAAGTCGAGTACTCTGGTCGGAGTCGTTGCTGGTAGCGCTTGCCAGTCCGGTTGCTCCTTCAGCACCGCGGCGAGGATTTCCGTGACGGTGTCTCCCTGAAAAGCTTGTTTCCCCGCCAGGAGTTCGTACAGCACACAACCAAACGCCCAAATGTCGGTGCGCTTGTCCACGGACTTGCCCTTGGCCTGCTCCGGCGACATATACGCCGCGGTGCCGAGAATCACGCCTTGAATCGTGGCCGCTACGCTCAAGGTCGGCGAATTGGAAGGATCGCCGCTCGATTCATCGCCGGCAAAGGCCTTCGCCAAGCCGAAGTCCAACACCTTGACCCTGCCTTCCGGCGTCACCTTCACGTTGGCGGGCTTCAGGTCGCGATGGATGATGCCTTTTTCGTGAGCGGCTTCCAGCGCCTCGGCGATCTGACCGCAGATGCCGAGCGCTTCTTCGAGGGGGAGCGGGCCTTCACGCGCAATTTGTTGTTGAAGCGTCTCGCCCGGCACCAACTCCATCACCAGATAGCTCGTGCCGTTCGATTGCTCGAAGCCATGGATCGTGGCGATGTTCGGATGATTGAGCGAAGCAAGCATCTTCGCTTCACGCTGAAAGCGAGAAAGCCGCTCGATATCGCGCGCGAACGTTTCCGGCAGGACTTTGATCGCCACATCGCGGCCGAGGCGAGTGTCGCGCGCGCGGTAGACCTCGCCCATTCCGCCCGCGCCAACGGGAGCGACGATTTCGTAAGGTCCGAGCTTAGTTGTCGGCGCGAGGGTCATGGTTTGAGAGCCGCGGGCCAATTGGTGACCACGGTGATGGGAGAAATGGCTCGTTGCTCGGCGGTGGTGACGACGAGGAAGCGCTGGCCGTCGGCGGTCAGGGCGTAAAGGCCATTTCCGCTGCCTCGATCCGGACGAAAGTCCGGTGCGAAGAGAGGCTTGGGAGCGCCGGCCTGAAACTGCGGGCCGTCGGTCGAGACACCGACGGCCATGAGCTTACCGCCGGAAATGAAATAGAATTCCTTGCCGTCATGCCGCCACTCGGGATGTGCTCCGCCATCGACGGAGACCTGCCATTTGCCGGTATGATCCGGAAACGTCTGGACGTAGACCTCATAGTTGCCGGTCTCGTTAGTGCAGTAAGCGACGTAGCGCCCGTTCGGAGAGAAACGGGCCTCCCTCGCCTCATAGGCGCCCTGCACAAAGGGAAAAGGTTTGCGATCGCCGAAGAGGGGCAGAATCCAGAGGCTGCCCGGCGAAGTAGTGTCATAAACGACATAGCGGCCGTCGGGCGACCAGTCGTCAACGCTTTTCTGCTGATTCTTGGACGCAAAGACGAGCTGGGAATTGCCAATGCCGCTGGCCGATTTTTCGTAAATATCCCGATTGCCGGTCTGTGTCGAGGTGAAGAGGATCTGGCTGCCGTCGTGTGACCAAACTGGATTGGATTCGTCGGTTGGGTCGAACGTAAATCGCGAGGCTGTAGTTCGCTTCAAATCGAAGAGCCACAAGTCGCGCGTTCCGACGTGCGGGTCGACGATACCGACCGCGACCCGAGTGCCGTCGGGCGAAAGGGCCGGGGCGCTATACAAGGCGGGTTGCCCGACCGTGCCGAGCGTCTTCCCACCGCGGTCAAACCACTGGAGCTGGTATTGAGCGGTCGCCGCCACAGAAGTGTAGGCCAGGATACCGTTATCGGAGGACGAAAAATTCCGCACATCGTCGGCGATGGGGATGGCGTCGCCGGTGGTTACCAGTCGCCGGAGATCGAACGGTTGAGCCACCAGAGTGCTCCCACGCCCGTAAAGCAGATAGCCTGGCGGGGCGTAAAGGGCGCCTGTATCGGCGCTCTCCAGGCACTTGGTCTGGTGCGAGTCGAGCGAGCCAACGCAAATCCACAATTGAGAGCTTACGGTGTTGCGGATGGAATCATAAAGGAAGTGTCGCCCATCCGGCAGAAAGGAAGGACCGACGTGCCGAGTTTCAGCGAGCGACTGGTCAAGCGTGGTCGCGGAACTGGGCTCGCCACCGCTCGCCGAAACTTTCAAGATCGGGCCCGAAGCGTCGGTGGCGAAGATAATCGCTCCATCGGTACCCCAGCTTGGCGAGGAGATTCCCGTCAAATTACAAAGTGTCTGCGGGGTTCCGCCGGAGATGGCCACCTTCTTCAGACCGGTGTCGTCGCTGTAAGCGAGGTAACGGCTGTCCGGCGACCAAACAAAAATACGGACGCCATCGGTTCCCGCCATCGGTTGCGCGGCAACATTATCAATCGGACGCAACCAAAGCTGTCGCACTCCGTCCTTGGAGACGCCGACGAAGGCCAAGAAACGGCCGTCGGGCGACGGGCTTACGTAGTTGACGAACACGTCCCCAGGCAAAGAGACGAGAAAACGCGTCTGATTCGGCTTGGGCTGGTTCAGGTAAGGGCGAACGTACACGAAGGCCAGAACGGCGGCGATGAGCAGTCCCGTGGCGGCGATCGCCCATGCGATTTTTTCGCGGCTGCGGCGGCGCGCGACGACGGACGCGGCAACGCCTGCTTGCGAGCCGGCTTCGGCGATCCATTTCAATTCACCGCAAAGGTCTCTGGCCGACTGCCATCGATCGTCCGGCTCCTTCGCGAGACACTTCTTCACTACGCGGTCGAGCGCGGGCGGCGTCATGGGCTGAAGCGAAGAGATGGGCGGCGGATCGACCTCAAGAATTTTCGCGATCAAACTCGCCTGGCTTTTGCCCTCGAAGGCCGGCTTTCCCGCGGCCATTT
>JBAQYV010000056.1:0-66105 GCA_049790315.1 Candidatus Acidiferrales bacterium
AGTCTCCGACAAGCAAGAAGACCGTGACAATCGATAGCAGTGTTGCGAGATGGCAACGAATCTTGATTTTTCGAGATGACGGATTATTCAAGCGAGGCCTCCTTCCAAAACTAGTTTCCCAATTGGCATCGATAATGAATTACATTTTTTCCAAATTCTCAAAATCTGACTATACAGGGAAATGAGTAAAAAAGTGTTTTCAGTCCGCACAGCGACAGGCGAGCATTCTTAGCGACAACTTTCTAGGGACATAGCCGGCGGATTGTCGGCACTCGTTTCATTTTGGATGCGACCGAGCGTCGCACTCCTGTCTCATCGCGAGGACAGGATTACAATCCGGCCCGCGTCACGACGCTATCGTGACTTCGCACAAAGCCGACGGCAGGTTCGGGCTCACTGCACGATCAACGTCACGGTCGTCGTGTGCACGGCCGTACCGGAAGTTGCGGTTACTACGATCGAGTACGTTCCCGCGGGCGTTCCGTTCGGATTGCTTTCGACTGTGCGAGAAGCGCAGCCCGCAAGATACCCGGCCATCGCGACCAGCAGAACCAATGCGGCCGTCGGAACCAAGCGCCGCAGCGGCGATCGGTCATATCCGGCTAGACCTATCCCCCCCAGGAATAGCGCAATCGCCGAGAGTGCCAACCATGTCGGCAATGACGTTGGAACGCTTGGCTCGTATGGTCCCAGCGGCCGTGCCGGTGTAGCCGAAACCGTCGTTCGCGACGTCGTCGTCACCGTCATCGTCGTGCTGGTTCCCGGCGTCACGGAGCTCGGGTTGAACGTCGCCTCAGCGCCTGTCGGTAAACCGGATGCCGTAAAGGTCACTTGGCTTGGCAACGTTCCGGCAACCGGCGCCGTCGTGATCACGAACATCGCCGATCCGCCCGCCGCCACCGTCTGCGGTCCGGTCGGACTCGATATGCTGTAATCGATCACGGTGAACGTCAGACCGTTTGACGCGCCAACAGTCGGTGCCGCATTCAACACGGTGACCGTCGCGGCGCCGCCGACGGAAAGATCGGTCGCCGGAACCGTAGCAGTCAACTGCGTCGCACTGACGAACGTCGTGGTCAATGCCGCTCCGTTCCATTGCACAGCAGCGCCGCTCACGAAGTTGGTTCCCGTTACTGTCAACATAAAGCTGGCGGTGCCGTCAAGCGCGGACGTCTGCGACAACGACGCGAGGGTGGGCGTCAGGTTGTTGACCGTGAACATTTGCGGAGCGGTGCTCGCCGAGGCATATCCATTTGTGCTGGTGTATGCGGCGGAAAGCGTGTGCGTGCCAACGCTAAGACCGTTCACCGAGGTGGATGCGGTCCCGTTGACGAGATTCACCGATATTGTCGTGGTATCGACTGTGAACACGACCGAGCCCGCCGGCGTCACTCCTACGCCGGACACTGTCGCGCTGACCGTCACGGCCTGTCCGACTAGCGGTGAGGCTGGCGATATCGCGCCCAGTGCAATCGTAGGCGTGGGCGCCACGGATGGTCCGGTCAACGTCAACTGTACAGTCGACGGCGTGGAGAGCGCGGCGTTTGCGAGATTGCCGTTGAACGTCGCGACATCGGTCGGATTGACGAAGGTTGTCGGCGTAAATGCAGCGGTCAGTGTGCAAACTCCGCCTACGTTCACGGCCGATGGCAAAGTTCCCGTGAGAGTGCAGTCAGTGGAAGTAGCAGCCGCCAGACTGAAGTCTGTTGTATCGGTCTGGCTTACCGACGTCAGTTGCAGCGCCTGATTGCCGGACTCAAGCAGCGACGCATTCTGCGGCCCAGCACCCGCGCTCGCGAACTGCACGGCTCCCTGAGTACGCGTGAGTTTAAGAACGCCTCCCCCGCTTCCCGTGTAGAGATTTCCGGCAGCATCGATCGCCAACGCAGAAGGCGTAACGCTCGCTACTGTAAACGCCGCGCTGTTCGCGCTGGCCGGAACGGCGAGAATCGCGGCCGTGTCGGCAATCAGTAAGTTCCCTGCCGCATCCGTGGCGATCGCCGACGGTTTCACCGCCGTAGAAGTTACAGTCGACGTCGCCCCGGTCGACACGTTGAACCGGTAAATCGCCGGCGCGCCGGGATCCGTAACCAGCAAGTTTCCACTCGGATCGATAGCAAGTCCGGCGGGCGCAACCAAAGTGCCGACGGCAAGAACGCGCTGCGCTCCGGTAATCGGGCTGAGCTGATAAACGGCTAGCGCGGAAGAATCCGACACATAAAGATTGTTCAGCGCATCGACAGTCAATCCACCGGGCTTCGTAAACTGTGACGGCAACGTAGCAACCGCGCCAGTCGGTGAAACCTGCGTGATCAAACCGGTCGATGTATCGGCGACATAAACGAAACCCCGGGCATCGACGGCCACGGCGCCCGGCGCGGTGAGTGTTGCCAGGGTCGTCGAAGCGGCGCTTGTGCCCTGCGTGAGAGCTGCTGAGGCAAACTTCAACAGCGACTTGCTCTTAGCGTCCGACACGTAGACGTTTCCCGAATTATCGGTTGCAAGACCAGTGACCTGAAGGTTCGCACCAAAGTTAGTCTTGCTTGCGGGATCAAGCGTCGCACCTGCGCCAATGCCGGTGCCGGTAAGCGCGAGGAACGCCGTATTTCCACCGGAACTGTTCACCGTCAGCGGCGTTGAGCGCGCTCCCGGAACCGCCGGCGTAAAGCTGGAGTTCACGACGCAATCGACTGTCGTATCCAGGTTCGTGGTGCACGCCGGCGTGCCCAAACTCCACTCGCTCGAAGCAGCGGCGAAAGCATTGGCGGTCGCCGGGCTATCGCCCGCGATGAAATGAATCTCGATCGGTAACGTCGTGGTGGCGGCGGTCGCGGTGGCCGGCGAATTCAAGTTCGTCGATACCTTACGAATCCGCGCGTTCAACGTGTCAGAGACGTAGATATTTCCGAGTGTGTCCGTGCCCACGCCGATGCCGTTGCCACCATCCCCGATAATGGCCTGGATTGCGGGGCAACCATCGCCGAAGCTGTCGGTTGCGCTGGCGCAATTCGTGGTCGTATCGCCCGCGATCGGGCGGATGAAGTCCGTACGGCCATCAACGAACCAAGCAGCGCCGGAACCGTCGGAAATATAGAGATCACCGCTCGTATCCATGGCCAGCTTCTGCGGGTTCATCGTTATCGTGTTGGCGAGCGCCGGGCCGGCATACGCCGCGCTTCCTCCGCCGGCCAATGTGTAGATGAATCCATTCTGTGGAGTCGTGACGCCGACTTTGTTCAAGAGTTGATAAAGCGCCGAGCCCGGTTCGCAGGTTACGCAAACCACGCGCACCTTCTGTGAATCGGCGATGTAGACATTGTCGTTGGCATCCGTCAACACGCCCTGCGGATTATCGATCGTCGCGACGGTAGCGAGTCCATTATCGCCCGTTGATGTGGCAGCGCCTGTGCCCGCAAAAGTTTGGATCGTGCCCGTTGAATTGACAACGCGTATCTTGTTGTCACTCGTGTCCGCAATATAGACATTGCCGACGCTGTCCGCCCATGCGCCGCGCGGGTTGTTGAGCATAGCGGCCGTCGCTGCGCCGCCATCGCCATTTGTTGCCGTTGGAGACGAGGGCTTGGTTCCGTTGCCGCCAACGAGAAAGAGCAAGCCGGTCGGGACACTAAACTTGTAAACCTTATTGTCGTCGTAGCCCGCGATGTAGACATTGCCCTGTGGATCGGTGGAGACGCCGCGCGGTTTGTCAAGTTTCACCAGCGACGGCGTGCAACCAACGGTCGCGCTCGGCAGGCAAGAAGTACCCGAAACAAAACCCGCGAAGTTGCTGATCACACCGTTCGGCGCAATCTTACGCACCAAGCTCGAGTTCGCATCCGTCAGATACACATTGCCAAACGGATCGGCGGCGACGCTGCGCAGATCGACCGATCCGCTAAACACCATCGACGTTCCCTGGCAACCGTCACCGAAGCTGTCGGTGGATCCAGCGCACGCCGTGTTGGCGTTGGCCGCCGTGGAACCTCCTGCGATCGTGGACATCGTGTATGGCAGCGAGATGGGATTGCCGGGCAACGGAACCAAAACCGGCGGGTTCACGGTGATCGCGATTGGCGGCGTCGAGGAGGACGTCGCGAAGCTTCCGCTCGCGAGATACGTCGCCGTTACGCTGTCGACGCCGATCGGCAGGTCAACCGAAGCGATGGCCACTCCACTCGTTAGCGTGGCTGACGCGAGAGCTGTCGGCGTGGTGTTGCCAACGGTAGTGTACGAAAAGTTGACCGTTCCAGTCGGCGTTCCGGCGACGGAAGAGACCGTCGCGGTGAGCGTAACCGGAACTCCCAGAGTAGTGGTATTCGTATTCGCCGAAAGCCCGGTCGCGGTTACGGCCGGAGTAATCACAAGCGCGGCCGATGTCGATGTCGAGCCAGCGTTTACTCCGTCTCCGCTGTAGACACCAGAAATCGTATACGTTCCGACCGGCAAGCTGAAAATCGCCTGCGCCGTGCCCGAAGAACCGAGCGCCGCATTGCTGTAAACAAGGCCGTTCACAACGAATTCAACCGTGCCCGTCGGGCTGCTTCCCAACACTGTAGCTGTCGCGGTGAACGCCGTGCCGAATGTGGTCGTAACCGGCACGCCGGACAAAGTTGTTGTGCTGGGGCTCAAGCTCCCGGCATTAACCGTGATGACGTACGGCTCCGTCGTCGAGTACGGCGTGCCCGATACCGTAGGAACGTAGTTCGAATCGCCCGAGTAGGTCGCGACGAACGTGTGTGTGCCGATCGAAAGACCGCTGAGCGGGATGGAAATCGTGTCGCCGGTTCCGGGTAGCGTCACGGTGGTCGTGCTCCCGGCGCCGTCGCTTATCGTGACCGTGCCCGTGGGATATGCGCTGCCTCCCACCGCTGGAGTAAGAATCACGACAGCCGTAGCCGTCTGTCCAGCAGTGATCGTCTGCGGCAAGCCCGCGGGCCCCGTCAGCTCCGGCGCAATAAGTGTGAAGCCGCACGACGGCAACGATAACGATGTCGCCGTTCGATTATCGGCAAGGGTGTTGCCGTTCATTCCGACAAACGTCTGGTAATCGGTGACGATGTCCGTCGAGACCTGACCAGGACCGAGAGTCATCTGGGTTTCGCTAGGCGCGGGCGTCAGATCGGACGCGGGCAGCATCGCAAAACTCACGTTGTCCAGAGTGAGAATCAGTGGATTGATCACGCCATTGTTGTCCGCTCCCGTCAGGCCCACCGTACCAGCCGTCAGGAACGCGAGATTCTGCATCAGAATGCTCTTGAAGTTCGGTGTCAGGGTTCCGGTGTTGGTGTTGTAGACGGGCGTGAATTGAACTTCAATATTGTGATTCTCAAAGCACGAATTTGAATATTGGATGTTCTGCACCAGCCCGCCGCGATCGTTCGCGGATTTTATGCGGATTCCGGTGGAATTCGAATCAACGCTGCTGTTGCCGGCCAGCATGTTGCCGTCAAACAGGATGTTGCTCACACCGGCTGAAGTGAAGCTACCGATCGATTCGCCGTGGCCCGCGAAGAAATGATTATTGGTGACGGAAATATTCGTCGAGGCCGAGCTGGGTCCGCCAGAAGCGCCAACGGCAACGTTGTCGTCGCCGTCGGAGATCCATGACCGCGTAATGGTGAAATTCTGTGCCTGATCGGGATCGATGCCGTCCGTATTACGTGCGCTGGTCGGCGTGACGATCTTAATGTCCCACGCGGTCAAGCCATTGACTTCCCCGCCGTTCGTGGAAACGTGGAACAGCGGAGAATTTTTCAGCGTGATCTTATAAAGCGTGACGTTCGTCGCATTGCCCACCTGAATAAAGCGCGGATTTTGCTGGCTGCCGCCGCTATTGGCGATGGCCGACAGTCCCCACCAACTCTGCCCCGCGAAGCTCGACGGGAAAGCATTGATCAGAGTGTCGCCTCCACGGCCGTCCAGCTTGCCGAATCCCATCACGCCAACGTTCGAAACGCCTGTAATGTTGATCAGCGGCAGGCACGAAGACGTGGCCGTGTTGGAATTCACCGTGCCGCAAGTGTGCGTGCCTTGCACGACGTCGTAATCCTGCACGTTGCGCGAGAAATAAACGAAAACGCCAGGGTCGACCAGCAGAGTAACTCCCGAAGGCATATTCAGCGGACCTGTGAGGTACGCATCGTGTCCAGCACCATCGATCGAAAGCCGTACGGCCTGATTCGTGTTCGCGCAGGAATTTAAAGCGGCCTGAATCCGCGCGCCGTCAGGATTGGTAATCGTGGCGTCGACAGAAGTCGGGATGTCATCGTTCACCGACGTCAGCGCCGCGGCAAGCGTCGCGCAAACGGATGGGAACTCGGGTTCAGTAACGGTGCGGCTGTCGCCCGTGGCCACGGGTGCTGCGAAAGTTGTCGCTTCAATCGTCAGCTCACCGTTCGTAAATGTGAATGTATAGTTGCCGGCCGCAAGCGTACCGGTAGACGCAACGATCGGATATTCGCCAATCGCCGTGGGAGTCGCCGGGGTCGTAGTGAGCGACGGGGCGCCGCTCGTTGCGCTCGTCTGCGTATCTCCGTTCGCAAAACCGGTTATCGTCGCGGTGTAAGCGGGCGCGCTCTGCCCCATCATGATTGTGATGTTGTTCGCCGCAACCTGCAGAATGCCTCGCGCAACCGTGATCGCGATCGCGTTTGACGTGCTGGCCGCGTTGGTGATGTCGCCGCCGTAACTCGCCGTCAGCGTGTGACTCCCCGCCGCAACACCCGTGAGCGAGTAACTGCAAGACCCTCCATTCAGCGTGCAGGTCCCGGCAGTCGCGCCATCCACAAGCAAACTCACCGCGCCCGTCGGGCTCACGCTGCCTGATGCGGGCGTTACAGAAACTGTCCCGGTAATCGCAGTGCCATACGTTGTGCTGGGATTCGCGGACGTAAGCACCGAAGTGGTGTTGGTTAACGAAGCGGCCACAGTGATTGTGAACGTAGACGAAGACGAACTTGCATTGAAATTCGAATCGCCTCCATACGTCATCGTGATTGTGTGCGGACCGACAGCCAGCGTACTGATAGTAAGATAAGCCTCACCGCTGGCATCGAGCGTACCGGACGCTAGCACCGTGCTGCCATCCAGGAATTGATATGCGCCGGTAGGAATCACTCCCGCGCCCGGAGTCACAGGCCTGCCCAGAATCGTCACACTGCTTCCCGCGTTCACCGTCAAGCTGCCCGTCGGCGCGAACGAATTCACATCATTGGCCAACGCAGTTATCGGGTTCCAATTCGCCTGGAATCCCGTGTAGGTTTGCGCCGGCACCGTCGCCGAAAGAAATGCCACGGGATAATATGCCGCGGCCTCCGCCGCCGTGAGACTCGTCTTGATGGAATTCGACGCTTCGATCGTTCCCGGGTCCTGCGATTCCGTTTCGCGCGTACCCGTAACACCCGTGCCGGTGTTTCCTCCGGTGGGCGTCACATTGCCTGGCAGCGCAGCCGGATATCCGTCCGTTCCAACCGCCGGGTCCGTTAATGGAGAAGTGTTGTACTCCGCGTACGTTGACGTCGGAAGATTTGTATCGCCCGAGAATTCTATCCAGCCGATCGGATTCACCTGATCAACTTTCGAATTGAGCATGATCCAGGTCGAATACTGTCCGTACGGCCGGCCGTAATCCAGTTGCGTCATCCCTGTGCTCTGCGAAAACAGAGTGCAGGCGTTACAGACATAGCCGCTCAAATAATCGCTGGCGCTGCCAGTTTCAAATTTCTTGTTCTGCGCTTCGATGGTTTCTGTTCCCGTGGCAGAATTGCCGTGCCACGCTGTGAAAAATGTCGTGTGGTCATATACCATCGCCGCATCGCCGAACACATAGTCGACATCGCCGTTGATGGTTCCTTGCCACATGTATTGACGTGCCGCAGTGCAAGCGCTGCCGCATCCTTGGCTCCCCGCATAGAGCGTGTCCTGCTGGCTCGTCAGGTTCACGTTGTTCAACACAGCCTGATCCGCGGTAATCCACAACGCCAGCGCCTGCGAATTGCATTGTGTCCCGGCGTTGTAAATCGCTTGCAGTGTCTGCGCGGTCCCGGTATTCGCGCACGAACCGCTCGCCGTGGAATACGTGGTAGTTGTAGTGGGATCTGTGTTGTAAGTGTTTTGAATGGTCAGATACTCGGCGTAAAAATTAGCCGGGGTATATACAGCGTTGCCGGCCGTCGCCTGGTTGCCGATGAACGCGCTCTTCGAGACATCCAGTATCGATGATCCTTGATCTCCGCTGGCATTCGCATTGCCGGCGCCGCTGCCTGGGTAAACAAAGGGCGCTGAGAACGCACCATCCTCGCCCGCGATGATCACTTTCGTTGGATCGCCACCCAATCCGCGCAGCGACACATTGGGATAACTTATGGCGTTCTGCCCCGTGTAAGTTCCTGGCTTCAGGTAAATCGTGCCGCCGGTAACCGGTAGCGCAAGCAATGCAGCCGTCAGCGACGTGTAATTCCCGCTGCCGTCTGCCGCGACCACATTGTTTGACGCGCCGACTCCCGCGGTCGTGTTCGCCTTGGTCACTGCGTAGGTCGCCACCGAACCCGTGGATCCGATGTAATCGATCTGATCCGCCGGCGTAAACGTCACCGCCAGCGCATACGTGCCGATCGGCAGATAGCTCGAAGCGTCAATCGACGTCGTCGGTCCGCCCGAAGGCGTCGCGGTGTAAGTGAAATCTCCAGGGACGTTTGGCGCGACGGTCGCATCCAGCACGCCCGAACCAATGCCCTGGCTGAATTGCTGCGTTACGACAGCCGGCGACCAGGTCACGACCGTGGCCGCCTGCTCCACGCTGAAATTCGTGGTAGTCGAATTCGATCCAGTGAAACCGTTCTGCGTCGCATACGACGCCGCGATCGTGTGGCTACCCGCGCTGATGCCCGAAAGCGTCACGGTCGCAGCACCGCTGCCATTCAGCGTGTACTGCGCTGCGGTGCCGGAATCCACCGTCACGTTCACGGTACCCGATGCCGTCCCACTGCTCGCTGCAACGGTCACGGTAAATACGACAGTCGGCCCGGTGGCCACGTACACGGGATTCGCCGGCGTCTCTCCGCCAATCGTCGTCGTCGTTGTGATCGCCGCGCCTGTCTTCACCGCACTCATCGTTAAACCGCCGATAGTCGACGCCGCCGGCACATAACTGAGCACATCGCTCACCGTCCCGGTGCCCGCCTGCGGCGTAAATGTCGCCGACAGCGTGCAAGCATTGCCAACCGCCTGTGGCCCGAGCACGCTCGTCGTAAAGTCGCAAGGCGCGGTCGCTCCGCCCACCACCGCGAAGTCCGACGTGTCGGTCGTCGTGTTCGAGCCGGTCACGCTTTGATTGCCTACGTTCGTCAGCGTGCCCGCAAGAGTCGTCGCGATGCTTGATCCGAAGCTGAACGAGACTCCGTCGCGCACAACCTGTGTAATGCTCGTGCTGCCCGAATCGGCGCTGTAAACATCGCCCGCACCGTCAACCGCAAGACCTGCCGGTGTCACAAGGCCCGTCAGTACCGTCGTGTTCGGACCGCCGACAGGCACCTCAATCACCGACAGACTCACCGAATCCTGCACATAAAGATCGCCCGCCGCATCCACCGCGACTCCAACCGGAACCACCCCCGACAACGCGACAGTCGATTGCACGTAGCCCGGGACTCCGCCGACCAAACCCGGCGTCAACTTGTAAACCGCCTCCGCACTCTTGTCTGCCACGTAGACGTTCCCGTACGCGTCAACCGCCAACGAGACCGGATTGGTAAAGCCCGTCGCCACCGCCACCTGTGGCGCAAGCGTGTTCGGAACCAGCGACAGTCGGTAAATCGCCGTGTTGGCCGTCGTGCTCTGTTTATCCGCCACGAAAAGATTACCCGCATCATCCACCGCAATGGCTTGCGGCGTGGCCGTTCCGTTGATCGGCGTATACGAAACTGTTGTGTCCGTATAGGCAGATGGCTGACCGGCCGAGGCCGGCGCTCCGCTCACAGCAAGTTCTGTAATCGTCGGGGTCCCACTTCCCACCGCAAACACATCGCCAAGCTCATCCACTGCGATCTGGCTTGGACTTGCCGGCAATGTTCCCGCCAAGGCCACGCTGCTTCCAGCCTGAATATCCTCAAGGAATTGCCCGCCGCGCGTGTCCATCGTGTACACGTTTCCGGCGCCATCCAGCGCCACACCCGCCGCAGTGATTCCGCTGAAGATTGCGTTCGTTGTGGGCGCGATGGGCGTGGTGGTTCCGTCATTCGAACTTGCGCTGTCAAACGCGAGCACCGACCCGGATACCGTTCCATCGAGAGCAATGTTCGCGACCGAAGTTGCCGCCGACCCACCGCCCGGAGTGAACGGCAAACTCACGCTCAAAGTTGCGGATCGCAAACCGGCCCTCGAAGGCGTCGATGTCACGGCCACGTTGCAATCGAAAGAATTGTCGTGATTCTGGGCTCCGCAGCTCAGCGTGCCCGCTGTCATATCTGGTGTCGTCGTTAGCGCCGCGGCCGGCGTCGATGCGGTCCCGGCTGCCGTCTCTGAGAAGTGCACCTGGAAATTCTGAATCAGCGTTGTGCCCACAGTCTGCTGAGCCAGCCCCTGCGCCAATACCTTGCGCACGAGCATGCCGGTGGCATTGCTGGAAGCGTCGAACAGATAAAGATTATCCTGCCCATCCGCGGCAACGCCCAATCCGTTGCCGTTAGAAAAAAGAGAATCGGATGCAGGACACCCATCGCTATATGCGCTCAGCGATTCCTGGCCCGAAGAGCCCGTGCAAAAGCCGCCCGTCGTAACATTCGCCGAGCCCGTAAACAGCAACCGCACATACCCGGTATTCATGTCGTAGAAAACGACCTTGCTGCTATCTCCAATAAAAATATTTCCCTGCGGAGTCACGTTCACCTTCGTGATCGTCGTGTCCGTGGCCTTCGTGCTCGTTCCGAGCGTCGGCGCGGCCGCGAGCGTTGTCCCTCCGCCGCCCCACAACAGGTAAATAAATCCAGGCTGCGGCGTCACGCCTGGATTGTTGGCGATAATCGCCGCCTGCATCTTCGCCGCTGCCGCGCTGGTGCCGCCCACATAAAACACGCGCAGCCCGTGCGTCGGATCGGTAAAAACCATATCGCCCGCCGCGTCGACAGCCACGCCGCTGGTATATCCCGAGCTCGCCATCACAGAGCTAAAACTAAACGGGCAGCCGTCCCCGAGCGTGTCGAGCGCGGTTCCGGCGTACGTGAGGCTGTTCACAGTGTTCGAGCAGCTCTCGTTCACGGTCGTCGCCGTACCGCCCGTGCTCGCGCTCGTCCCCGTGATGTTCACTACCGAATATACAAATCCTTGTGTCACCGCCGCGTAATTCACTCCCAGCGCCGCATAAACCGGATTGTTCCCCGTAAAGTACGGCGATGTCAGCGGCCCCACCACCACGCGGGTGCGCGACGTTGTTGTGTCGGCAAAATAAATGTTGCCATACATATCTGCCGTGACGCCGCGCGGTTGATCCACTTCTCCGTTCGACGTTGTGCATCCCGCGGTTACAAAAGTTTGCACCGCCAGCACGTTGTCGATGCCCACGCCGCCCGAAGGACCGCTTCCCGCGTTCTTCACGCATCCCGCCATCAACCTCATCATTCCAACCTGCGCCGTGGTGCACAGCGGAGAGCCGACCCGGCAAACCAGATGAATCGCGTTATCGCCGTAGCCGGCAAGCAACACGTTGCCGTAAGGATCGATCCCGATGCCGCGTGACGCGCCAATTTTCGTCTGTGTCGCCGCAAGGCAGCCATCGCCTTCGGAATCCACAGCACCGCTCGCGCCCGCGCCGCTCGCTTCGGCGCACACGGAAGTCGCGCCACCCGCCAGCACACTCATCACTCCGGTAGTAGGATCGACCACGTGAACGATGGAATTCACGTCGTCGGCGACAAATACATTCCCGAACGAATCCACCTCCACGCCGCCGCGCCCCGCCGCGCCAAAAATTCCGTTAACCGCCAGACATCCGTCGCCAAAAGCATCTGTCGACACCGCACCCGTCCGCGCATTGAGCGTCGGACACGGCGTGCCCGCCACCGCCGTCATCGGCGAGTTCCCGGCAATGGTCGACATCGTGTAGGGCAACGCAACGGAACTCTGTTGCGCGATTGCAGCTGGGGAGAAAACGACGCACAACACACACACGAATCCGGCGACGCGGGCGGGTCGCATCATCAAACGCCTCCCAAGATAAACGTGTAGAAAAGCTAGTAGGGAAAAGGGACCGTTGTGGTACGTGCTATGCCACATTTAAAAAAACTAAAGATTAGACCCTATATACGTACGGGATTACTAAAGGCGGAGATTTGTAGTATCACTGGACGCAAACGTCAAGAGGAAAAATGCCTCGGCAAGCGGATTTTCCGTCATGCCAGCTTCCCACTGCCTTCCGGCGCCTTCACGAACCAGCTGAAGTCGCAGAAAACATTGGGTTAATCTCCGAATTGGGCCGTAGGACGGACCACCCCAACGGTTGCGTGCTTCACACTATGGTTCGAGATCAAATCAAGGAGATCCACAAGATTCGCGATTTGACGACCGTATTCTCAATTCCAAAAAGTGGATTCTCGTCATGGCAAGTCGCACCTTACTCCTCCGAGCGAGTGGCCCCCTGCCGTCAGTCAATCGATTCGAAATGATCCATCGGACACTCTTTCCTACACCCACGTCGAAATGTGTCCCTTTTTGCACGGAAACACTTTCTCGCGCCATCTAATATCCGGTATTGGTACGCTTGCGGATAATCCGCGCCAAAGAATCGAGTATCGGCGGCCAGAAGCCGAGCGATCAGCCGAACTAACAAGTACGAAGATAGAGGTAAACACTATGCCCCAACCAAAAAGAAAAGAATCACAGCCGGGCGCCGTCGGTCACGAATCGATTGACGGGTCCCTGACCGGCTCAGAACTGGAATTCGATCTTGCCTCCGAACTCGATCAACTGCATCAGGACGAATCATGGCTCCAGCCCGCCGGGCGAAGCTCAAAGACACTTGTAAAGTACCCGGATCTCCGCATCGTGCTGATTGCCATGAAGGCGAACACGCGCATGAATGAGCACGTCGCCGCGGGCAGAATCTCAGTGCATTCCCTCAACGGTCATATTCGTCTTCACTTGCCGGATCGCGTTGTCGATCTTCCGCCCGGCCACTTGATCGCCATGGATCAATGCGTACCGCACGACGTAGAGGCCTCCGAGGACAGCGCCTTTCTGCTGACGCTTTCGTGGCCGCTAAAAACAAAAATCGCGTCGTCGGCCGCTCGCCAGAAGAAAACCGTCCGCCGGAAGCGGAGATAGCGGAACGGCCGCACGCGTACGGCCCAGATACTCCAGCGAGGTTCATCATGACGCCGCTCTCTTTGCGTGTTTTGCGTTTGTTCGGAGAACTTGGAAAAGATCGACTGGACCTCCACTCGCTGTTCGAGGCCGCGGGCAACGAACCAGCCGAACGGCGGAGTGTGCTGGACGCCATCGAAGAACTGGCCAGTGCCGGCGTGCTCGAAGAGTCCGGCAGCGACTTCTATACGCTCACGGAAAAAGGTAAGCAGGCGATCGCTCAGGCTTGAGCAGTGCGCGATCCCTTCACGGTCTGCGACCGTCAAATCGGAAAAGAAATAGTTCATGCGAAAGGCCAAGACCAAACTACCCGCTGTCTTGACGATTGGCCATTCCACGCGCACATGGAAGGAATTCCTCGATCTTCTCCGTGCGCATCGCATCAAGCGCGTCGTCGACGTACGCAGCATCCCGCGGTCGAGGCACAACCCGCAGTTCAATCGCGAGATCCTGTCGACGAAGCTGCGCGCCGCAAGAATCGCCTATGTGCATTTGAAAAAACTTGGCGGACGGCGCCACGCGCGGCGCGACTCGCCGAACATGGGTTGGCGCAATGCTTCATTCCGCGGTTTCGCCGACTATATGCAGACTTCGGACTTCGAGGAGGGGCTCGACCGATTGATGAAATTGGCGGCGCAGAAACGTAGCGCAATTATGTGCGCGGAAGCGGTTCCGTGGCGTTGCCATCGTTCGCTGATCGCCGATGCGCTAACGGTGCGCGGCATTCATGTTGAAGATATTATGACCATGAATCGCGCGAGCGCTCATTCGCTGATCCCCTTTGCGCGCGTCCACAGTCACCGCGTCACGTACCCCATCGATAAGTCCGTTCGCGGAAAAACCTCCCAAGCTAATTCTCGCGGAAATTCGCAAACGAGCCGGCGAGCCAAAAACTAAAAATGTCACCAGTGATGCTACTTGACTATCCCTTGTGGCTGCGCGCCGCGCACTTCTTCAATTTTCTACTTCTGTCGCTCCTCGTTCGCAGCGGCCTTGAGATCTTGAGCGCGCATCCCAGGCTTTACTGGAACGATCACTGCACGCCGGGCAGCGAATGGCTCAAGTTCACGAAGAAGCAGCGGCCCAATGACCGCCTTTGGACCGCCAGCGACGAAGAAACTTCATTCCCATCCGCCGTTGCGCTGCCAGGCCATGAAAATCTGGGTCTCGGCCGCCACTGGCACTTTCTCGCCGATTTCGCCTGGCTGTTCACAGGGTTGGCCTACATTGCGATGCTCTTCATCACGCCGGAATGGCGGCGACTGATTCCGACTTCCTGGCAAATTATCCCGGACGCGTGGCGCTCAATGCTTACGTATCTGAGCTTCCACCTTGTGGAAACGCCAGGCGGATATAACGCATTGCAGCAGTTGAGTTACGCGGCAGTTGTATTCCTGCTCGCGCCGTTCAGCATCGCCACCGGAATCGCGATGTCTCCCGCCCTTGCCGCCCGCTTCCCGTGGTATATCAAAATATTTCACGGACGGCAGAGCGCGCGGAGCCTGCACTTCCTGGCTCTCTGTGCGTTCATCGTTTTCCTCGTCGTGCACGTCACCATCGTCGCTCTGCATGGTTTCCGGACGGAACTCGCGCTGATTGTCTTGGGTGAGACCCACAATCCGCACCTCACGCGCGCTCTCGCGATCTGGCTCTCCGGATTGACCGGTATCGTCATCATCCACATCGTGACAACCGTGTGCTCGCGGCGCCGTCCGCGCTTTGTACAGAGAGCCACGCAATCGATCACCGATCCCATGCGCACACTGCTTTTCGGCCACGAAATATCTTCGCAGCATTATTCCCACGCGGACATCTCGCCTTACTTCTGGGTGAATGGACGGCCGCCGAAAGAGGAATCTTTCCTCGCGATGGCGAGAGAGAATTTTGCACACTACAGCTTGGAAATCAGCGGATTGGTCGAAACGCATCTGCGTCTAACGCTCGCGGACCTTCGCGCCATGCCGAAGCACACTCAAATCACCAAACATTGTTGCATCCAGGGCTGGTCGGGCGTCGCCGAATGGACCGGCGTGCCTCTGAGTCATATCGTTGCGCTGTGTCGCCCGCTTCCTTCCGCTCGTTACATCGTCTTCTACGCGTTTGACAACAAATCCACATCGGAGCCCCACGCGCAGGGGCCGGGATATTTCTACGGCACGATTCGTCTGGAATTGGCGGACGATCCACAAACTATTCTTGCCTACGAAATGAATGGCCAGCCGCTTCCGGCTGACCACGGAGCCCCACTCCGCCTTCGCGCCGAAACGCAGTTGGGTTTCACAATGGTGAAGTACATCCGCGCGATCGAGTTCGTCGAGGATTACAAAAACATCGGCCAGGGCCAAGGCGGCTGGCGGGAAGACTACCAGTATTTCAGCCAGGAAGCCGGAATCTGATTCGCGTCCCGGAGAAGCTCCCGCAGGCATCAAACGGAAGAATTGATCGGGCCACGATCATAGGAGGGCAAATTATGAGCACTGCCGCCGCGTCGCCAGGTTTCATTTGCAAATTGAAGCATCGAGAGCTAATCGCGGAACGCACGATGGCTTTTAGATTCGAAAAACCGCCGCGATGGGCGTTTAAGCCCGGCCAGTATCTCGACATGACTTTGCTCGGTCCTTCCGAAACCGACTCCGAGGGAAACGTGCGTAGCTTTTCCGTCGCGAGCACCCCGCATGAAGAAACGATAATGGTGGCGACGCGCATGCGCGATACGGCGTTCAAACGCGTATTGAAAACCATGCCGATGGGCACTGCCGTAAAGATTGAAGGCCCATCCGGCGATTTGATTCTTCAAAACGATGCCGCGCGAACCGCCGTGCTCCTCGCAGGCGGTATTGGTATCACGCCCTTTCGGAGTATCGCCCACTGGGCCGCGAAGCAGCAGTCGCCGAATCGCATTGTACTTTTCTATTCCAATAGACGCCCCGAAGATGCGCCGTTCCTCGCCGAGCTTCAAAGGTTGGAAAAAGACAATCCGAAATACGAATTAGTCGCCACGATGACTGAAATCGAAAAATCGCATCAACCATGGAACGGCGAAACCGGCTTGATCGATCAAGAAATGCTCGCGAAACATTTAAAAGGCGCGACGTCGCCCATCTACTACATTGCCGGGCCGCCCGCGATGGCGAAAGGTTTGCTCACCATGTTGACTAAGACCGGAGTAAAAAACGACGACATCCACGCGGAAGAATTCGCCGGCTACTGACGAGCGTGCGAGATCGGTAAGCAACCATCCGCGCGACGCACGCAAGAAACATCGCGCGCAAACAGCCTGTGCCCTTTGCGTACAAGGGCAATCGTCCTCAAACAATATCCGCGCGGGCCCTCAATGCTTTAGAATCACGGTACGCAGCGCGCCCGTAGCTCAGCTGGATAGAGCGTCTGCCTTCTAAGCAGAGGGTCGGGAGTTCGAGCCTCCCCGGGCGCGCCACTTTCTTGCCAAAAATCTAATTGTGCACCGGCGGCGGCAACGTGGTCGGCGGCGGAAGACCGGGCGCCACCGCCGTCGGATCCATCAACTCCAGCCGCGTTCCATCCGGATCGTACAAGTTGCACTGCCACTTATTATCGGCGCCGATCTTCGGCACGATGGTCTTTTCGTACAAGCCTTTCGCAGCCCGGCTTTTCAACGTGTCGGCCGTCTTTTGCATGCCGCCCGCGTTCACCGCCAGTGCCACGTGATTATTCACGCCGCGATGGTCCGGCGCCGGATACGGCCCGTACAGCATGAACTCCACGTAATCCACGCCATCCGGCACCTTCATATCGATCCAGCTTACATTTTTTCCGTTACCTGATCCGCGCCAGAATTCCGTGAATCCCAAAATCCCGTTGTAAAACTTCGTCGACTTATCCAGATCGCCCACGATAAATCCGGTATGCAGGATGCGATCCGAAATCCGCGTCTCCGGCAAATGTTTCCCGATGTCTCGCCCCGTCAAACTATTCGGCTCGTACTGCACAAACTCCAGCAGATGCCCATCCGGATCCTTCACCTCGAAACTCTTGTTACCCGTTTCATCCTTCATCACCTTCGCCGGCACCTCCACGCCCTGTGCCGCCAAATAGCGCCGCATCTGCTCCGCGTTATCCGTGTAGACCGCCGTGTGCTCCAGTTGCCCCTCGCCACGATCCTTTTCATTATCCAGCTCCAGAAACTGGTGATCGTTGATCTTCACGAACGCCACGCGCACTCCGCCCGAACTATTCGGCAGCGTGAACGCCTCTTCATATCCCAGAAAATCCTCATAGAACGCGCGCGACTTCGCCAGATCCGACACGAAGTATGAAACATTCGCGATCCCCAGGATTTTCGCCCGCTTCACCGCCGGTTTCGCCCCAACCGAAGTCGCAATCAGCAAACACGCCATCACTCGTAACGTTTTCATTCTTTCGCTCCACAAGTGTCGCGCCCGTGAGCGCATCTCGACATTGATTTGTCCAGGTTTTGATTCATCGCGTGGTCGCCCCGCCGGCTTTTCTTCGCTCGCCACGAATCCTGATTCGCGAACGCGCCGGGGATCCCGCTTGCTCCTTCGCGCCGGTATTGTGGCACCAACCCGCTCCGCAAGCCCCCAATATTCCGTCTCGGCGATCTTCGGCTTGGCGCAAAAAATATCTTGACCAATCGCCTGCCTTAGGCCATTTTGCTCTAGGCCTTTGCAAACCCAGCGTCAACCGTCGGCCCACGAGGCTCCATCACCATGAAATCCGCCGAACAGCGCGACCTCTTCCCCGGCGCCCTCGAGATCATGATTCTCCGTACGCTCAAGCGCCAGCCGCTCCATGGCTACGCCCTCGTCCAGCACATCAAGCGCGCCTCGAACGATCTCCTGCAAATCGAAGAAGGCTCCCTCTATCCCGCGCTCCAGCGCCTGCTCAAAGATAAATTGCTCACCGCCGAATGGAGCGTCTCCTCCACCAATCGCCGCGTCCGCGTTTACAAGCTAACGCCCGCCGGTAAAAAACATCTCGATCACGAAGTCTCAAAATTCGAGCGCATGCTCGACGGCATCACCCGCGTGCTCGCGCCGGTGAAATCATGAACTGGTTCGCAAAATTGTTCTCCAGCCGCCACAACGCCGACATCTCCGACGAGATCCACGAGCATCTCGACGAAAAAGTCGACGAGCTCGTCGCCGCCGGAATGTCTCGCGCCGAAGCCACCGCCGACGCCCGCCGCCAATTCGGCAACGTCGCCCTCATCGAAGAGCGCACCCGCGAAGTCTGGAAATGGTCCTGGCTCGAAAATCTCTCCACCGACATCCGCTACGCCCTGCGCATGCTCCGCAAAAGTCCCGGCTTCACCATCGTCGCTATTCTCACGCTCGCCCTCGGCATCGGCGCCAACACCGCGATTTTTTCCGTCGTCAACACCGTCATCCTTCAGCCGCTCGCCTACCCAAATCCCGATCGCCTCGTCGAACTCGAAATGACCTCGCCGCAGGGCAACTCGAACATCACCTCGGTTCCGAAATTCAACATCTGGCGCGAGCAAACACAAGTATTCGATTCCGTCGCTGCCTACGATCTCTCCGGCCCGGGAATCAATCTCACCGGCGTCGATCTCCCTGAACAGCTCAAAGGCATTCACGCGTCCGCCGATTATTTCCGCGTCTTCGGCGCACCCGTCGCGCTCGGCCGCACTTTCACCTCCGGCGAAGATCGCCCCGGCGGTCCCGATGTCGTGGTGATTAGCAACGGATTGTGGCACAGCAGATTCGGCGGCGATCCGGAGATTATCGGCCGATCCATCGAACTCGGCGGAGACCCGTACACGATTGTCGGAGTCCTCGGCCCCACATTCACAAGCGATCCCCCAAGCGATATCTGGCTCCCTCTCAAGGCCGATCCCAACAGCACTGAGCAGGGCCACTATCTGCGATCGACCGCCCGTCTGAAGCCCGGCGTCTCGCTCGCACAGGCCAAAGCCGCCATGGCCCTGGCTGCGCAAGAGTTCATTCGAAAATTTCCCAGCGCCGCAGACATGGCCATGGGACCTGGATCCAGTTTCACCGCCATTCCCCTGCGAGACAGCGTCATCGGCGACGTTCGTTTCGGTCTGTATCTTCTTTTCGGCGCCGTCGGTTTCGTCCTCCTGATCGCATGCGCCAATGTAGCCAACCTGCTTCTCGTCCGCGCCGCGATCCGCCGCCGCGAAATCGCCATCCGCGCCGCGCTCGGCGCGGGACGCGCCCGCATCATTTCGCAATTGCTCACCGAAAGTTTGCTTCTCTCTCTCGCCGGCGGCGCGCTCGGACTCGCCATCGGCTATTTCGGCGTGCGCGCGCTCCTGGCCATCAATCCCGGCGGCATTCCCCGCGTCGGCGAGCAAGGCGCCGGCGTCACGCTTGACTGGCGCGTTCTCGCCTTCACTTTCGCCGCGGCGATCGTCACCGGAATTTTGTTCGGACTCGTTCCCGCGCTCACCGCGTCGCATTCCGATCTCAACAGTACGCTGCGCGAAAGCGGCACGCGCGCCGGCGGAGGCGTGCGCCACAACAAAGCCCGCTCCGTTCTCGTCGTCACGGAAATGGCGCTCGCGCTCGTCCTGCTCGTCGGCGCCGCGCTCCTTCTTCGCACCTTCGGCGCTCTGCGCGGCGTTAATCCCGGCTTTGACGCGCGTAACGTGCTCACCATGCAAATGTCGCTCACCGGCGCGCGCTTCGAAAAATCCGCCGGCGTCGATCAACTCGAACGCGACGGCCGCCAGCGCCTCGAAGCTCTCCCCGGAGTCGCCGCCGCGGCCATGACCTGCTGCCTTCCGCTCCAAGGCGGCTTCGGCCTTCCCTTCACGATCGAAGGACGCCCGCTCCAGCACGGCCCGTATCACGGCGGCGCCGGCTACGACATTATTTCCCCGCGCTATTTCGACGTCTTCCGCATTCCCGTTCTCGCCGGCCGCGCCTTCAATGATCAGGACACCGGCGGTTCCGGCGGTGTCGTCATCCTCAGCCAGGGGATGGCCAAACAATACTGGCCCAAAGGCGATGCCATCGGCGCGCGCATCACCATCGGCAAAGGTGTCGGTCCCGAGTTTGAAGATCCCGCGCGGCAAATCGTTGGCATTGTCGCCGATGTTCATCAGGGCGCGCTCAATCAGCCGCCTCCGCCAATCATGTACGTACCCATCGCCCAACTTCCTGACGGCATCACCGCGCTCAACAACCGCATCGTTCCCATGATGTGGGTCGTCCGCACCAAATATCAGCCCTTCGCACTGAGCCAGGATATCCAACGCGAATTGCGCGACGCCAGCGGCGGACTTCCTGTCGCTCACATCAGAAGCATGCTGCAAGTCGTCGGCGATTCCACCTCGCGCAACGATTTCTACACCACGCTCCTCTCCATTTTCGCCGGCGTCGCCCTGCTTCTCGCCGCCATCGGCGTCTACGGCTTGATGGCCTACTCCGTCCAGCAGCGCACGCAAGAAATCGGCGTGCGCATGGCCCTCGGAGCCAGCCCGCAACAAGTTCGCCGCATGGTCGTCCTCCAGGGAATGCTCCTGGCCCTGATCGGCGTGATCATCGGCGTCGCCTCCGCCCTGGCCCTTACGCGCCTAATGCGCACCCTGCTCTTCGGCGTAAAACCCTACGATCCCGCCACAATCATTCTGGTAGCCGTGCTCCTGAGCGTCGTCACCTTAGTCGCCACCTATCTCCCCGCCCGCCGCGCCAGCCGCGTCGATCCCATGATCGCCCTCCGCTACGAGTAACCGCGATCCAGCCCGCTTCGTTTCGCCGCAAGCCCCATAAGCGCACCGCATTCTACCGAAGGGCCGAGTAGCACAGGCACTCCTGCCTGTGTGCCCTTTTGCGAGGAATCGCTACCCAACATCTAAGAACAGCTTTACCGGCCGCGACACGTTCCTCGGTCCAAATTCGAAAACGCCCACGAACCAACGATCGCCATCCTGTGGATTTCTATTCGAATAGCTATATAATTATATTGACTAATGCGCCATAAACTGCTATCGTTTCCTATGTCCCCGAAACACATCCCCGCTCCCAAAATCATTCCAAATGCCTCGATTTGGCAACTTTCCACCCGCAACTCTCCCAGAATCAACACTTCCAGGATTTTTCACGAATCCCGTATCTTATTGATTCCGCAGGATTTCAAACCTACTAGAATCAACACTTCTGGCTCAAAGGACTTAAAGTTCTTTAGAATCAACAGTTCTGGGAATAAGGACTTAAAGTCCTTTAGAATCAACACTTCCAAAAAACACGGTAGGGGGGAGGGGGGTTCGTCTCGCGAAGCCAGAAAACAGCTAATTCGGGAACTGCTCGACCTTGATCACAATGTCGCCGTCGAAGCTCACGAACACCGTCTTGCCCGGCGGCGTGCCATAAATCCAGTCTTCAATCTCCGTGCCGTCAGCCTGCGTCTCGCGAACCTTGTGCTCCGGCTTGCCCATCGCCGCGATCACTTCGTCGCGCGTCATGCCGTAAACCGCTTTCTTGTCCGTGATCGCCTGCTGCACCTGTGGCGGCAGCGTAGTAACCCATTGCACCGCCGCGGAGCGCTGGCCGCCGAAATCCAGCATCGCCGAAAGATATTTCTTCAGGTCGTCGGGAGTCATGTCCGGCAGTGGCTTATCGAAATCCAGGTAGATGGTCGCGCCGGGCGTCGCCTGCAGCGAAGGCACATTAGGATCGCCCATCACCTGCCCCCCGCCGCCGACGTCCAGTTGCACGTGATCCTTCCAACTATTGCCCCTGTTTCCGCCACCATTGATGTACACAGCGATTTGCTTTTCGCGGAATTGCAGTTTTGTAATCTGAACTTTATCGCCCGGGTTGGCGGCCGCTTCGTGGCCCTGCAGCACCATCTGAAGTGTGTGCGTGTCCAGCGGCGCTCCCGCCTTCAAGTGGAAACCGCTCTTCCCCGTGGGCAGAGGAGCCACAGCTTTGGCGAATTCCCCGTCGACATAGCGCACCAGCGCCAGACGGGATTCTTCCTGCAATGTGTCGGATTTCGGAGGGGTCTGATCTTCGGGGCCGCTGCCAGGCCCGGGAGCAGCGCGAAGCGGCAACGCCAGGGGCACAGTTCCCCCGATGAGGAAAATCGCCGAGGCCGCAATCCAGGTAAGGCGAGGCATACAGCACCTGCTGCTGGGATTCTACGCCGATTTGATGCCGCGTCCACAGAAAAGAAACGAATATTCGCTCAGGTCAGCCCGCCTGTCCCGCGACGGAACATCTTGCCAGCCTCCATTCCACGCCGCGTTTCCGCCTATGTTGGGTCGGAGGTCGCCTCCGCCCGTGTTCGTTTCGAGACACGCCATCATCTTTTTGGCCGCCGGCAACTATGGCGTCGCCGACACCTGCACGCCTTGCCGGTCGATTCGCAACGGCATGAGTTGCGCGCCCGATTTCGCCACGGCCGCTTCCACGCGCGCTCGCGCATCCGGCTCGATCAGCATCACCATGCAGCCGCCGCCGCCCGCGCCGCAAACTTTTCCCGCCAGCGCGCCTTCACGCCGCGCCGCGGCCAGCACGCGATCGATCGTCGCCGTCGAAATGGTCGGCAAATTGCAACGCCGGAATTCCCATTCCTCGCGCATCAACCGGCCCATTTCCTTCCACTCATTGCGCTCCAACGCCGCGCGCAATTCGCGCGCGACAGCCGCGATTTTTTCCAGATTTCGCACGATGCGCTTATCGCCATCGATATGTTTCGCGAAAACTTCCCAATTATTGATTCCGTGTTGTCGCGGCTTGCCGGTGTAGCACAACACCAGTCGCCGCTCGAGTTCTTCGATGTCGCATCCGAGCGCCTCGCGCCGCTCGCCGCCCGGAGCCAGCACGATCGAGCTAACGCCGCCAAATGCCGCCGGATAATGATCCTGCGTTCCCGTCGGCACGCCGATCACGATCGCCTCGGCATCGCGGCTGATGTGAATCCAATCCTCCAGTCGGCGGCCGGAGCCCGCCAGCCGATCGAGCGCCGCGCAAATCGCCACCGCCATGGCGCTCGATCCGCCCAGGCCCGCGCCCGACGGCACTTCCGAATTTGTAGTGAGCGTAAAGCCGACAGTAGGGCCGAAGAATCGCACGAGATGCGCCAGCAGCGGCAGCCGATAACGCCGCGCACGGCGCAACGCTTCAAGCGACGCGAACGATTCCCTTCGCCGCGTGTCCGTCGAGACGACAGCGATACCGCGTCGCCCTTCACCTCGCGCGGTCCCGGTTCGTCCCTCGCCGCGCGTCTCGATCACGCAAGAAGCGTATCGCGCGATCGCGCAGTTCACAGTCAACGCGCCTTCGTGGAACAGGTAGAGCGGCCAAATGTCGAGCGTGCCTCCCGCCAGATCCACTCGTGTGGGAGCACGGGCTTCAATTCTCACTTTGACTCGCCCTCCTGCGTGAAGTTAGCCTCGTGCTGGCGCGATCGGCATCGCACGATTCGCGGCCCGGCACAACGAATGTTTGACGGAGCGGATGATAGCAGATGAGCGCAATGCACAGACGCAAATCGGATTGGCCGCGCGAAGTGCTCGCGCGCTTCGTCGTTGGATTTGAAGGCGCGCGTGTCACCGGCGAACTCGCGTCGCTACTCGAAGGCGGACTCGCCGGCGTCGCCATCTTCCGCCGCAACTACCGCGGCGTCGATGAACTGCGTTCGCTCACCGCGGAAATTCGCCGCGCCGCCGGCAGGCCGGTACTAATTGGAATGGATCAAGAAGGCGGACGTGCGCGCTTCGCGCTCGATGCTCCGTTTACGATTTGGCCGGGCGCGGCGGCGCTTGGCCAAATCGGTGATGCCGCGCTTGTCGAGGAAATCGCCACAGCTATGGCGCGGGAGCTGCGCGCCGCGGGAGCGAATCTTGATTTCGCTCCGATGCTGGATTTGCACATTCAGCCGGAAAGTCCGATCACACGCGAGCGCAGTTTCGGCGCGGACCCGGAAATTGTCGCGCGTCTCGGCCGCGCGTTCGTTTGCGGATTGCGCGCGGGCGGCGTGCTCGCGTGCGCGAAGCATTTTCCGGGGCATGGTGACACGCGGACCGATCCGCATCTCGATTTGCCGGCATTTTCGGGACCGCTCGAGCGGCTTGAAACAGTGGAGTTGATTCCCTTCGCCGCGGCGATCGCTGATTCGGTCCCGCTGATCATGACGGCGCACATTCTGCTGCCGCAAATCGATTCCGAGCGGCCGGCTTCTCTTTCGCGCCGCGTTCTCACCGGGTTGTTGCGCGAACAAATGGGTTTTCGTGGCGCGATTATCGCCGACGATCTCGGCATGGGGGCAATTGCGAGAACTTTCAGCGCGGGCCAAGCGGCTGTCGAGACATTCGCCGCCGGCGCGGACCTTGCGATGTTGTGTCACGAAGAATCCGCTGTTGCACCGGCCATCGATGCCGTCGCGCGCGCGCTGGAGGCGGGACAGTTTGACGCCGCCGAATGGAAAGCGAGCCAGGCGCGCATCGAGCGCCTCGTCGCCGCCGGGGACTCGAACGGCGATGCACTCACCGCCGTGGGCGGCGACCAAAATGTGATCGGCTGCGATGCGCACCACAAGTTGGCCGAAACTGCGCGCCGTAAAGCGAGCGAGATCCGAGAGTGAGGAGGATATGTTGTGCTGGCGTTCGAGGTCTGAGGCTAAAGAAAAGTTTGAGGCTAAAAAGATGACGGCGCGCGGAAGCCGGACGGAACGGGAAATTGTGGCGAGGGGCGAATCCGGGAGATCAGTGAGTGCCGCCGGCGGCGCTTGCGGCGGCTTGCTTGCCGGCTTTTTCGGCTTCGACTTTTTCGTGCGCCAATTGCGGCTCAAAGCAGCGGCGGCAACGCGCTTCGTACATTCCGCCGGCGCCCACCACAATCAAATCGTCGGAGGCCACCAGGCGCTGCGTGTGCGCGGCGGGATTGCCGCAGCGCATGCAGATCGCAAGAAGCTTGGTGATTTCTTCGGCTTCGGCCAGCAGGCGCGGCATGGGGTCAAACGGACGGCCAAGGTAATCGGTGTCGAGTCCCGAAACAATTACTCGCTTGCCCGCGTCGGCAAGCTGATTGCAAACTTTGACGAGCGATTCGCCGAGGAATTGCGCTTCATCGATGCCGATCACTTCAGTTCGCGCTTCCACGCGCGCCAGCACGTCCGCCGCATCCTTCACGATTTCCGAACGAATGCCCAACCCCGAGTGAGAAACGATTTCGGTGACTGAATAGCGATTATCGAGCTGCGGCTTGAAAATTTGCACGCGTTGCCGCGCGATCTCGGCGCGCTTCAATCGGCGGATCAGCTCTTCGCTCTTGCCCGAGAACATCGGGCCAACGATCACTTCGATCCATCCCATGTTGCCCGTCACGATGTCCAAGCGAGTCCTCCGACCCCTGCGTGCGCCGCAGCCGCTAATCTAACACAGCATTCGCTGAACGCACATCCATACACCGCTCAACTCGTCGCTCGATCCGAACAACCGCTCACGCCGCAAGACAGATCACGCCGAGCCATGATGCGCGCGAGCTTCCGCGGATGCGTACATGCCGGCATTGAAAAATGGCGCGAAGGCGTTGATCACGCCGATGCGGAACGAATCACGGCGCGTGATTAGTCCCGCGGTGAGCACGCCCCATGCGCCTTCGGCATCGCGCACGCCGATTTTCGCCGCGAACGCGTCGATCGCAACGCTCAGAGAAACGCCGCGATCGAGCACTTGGGCGGCGAGCGGTTCCGGCAACTCAATCGCGCCGGATTGGCCGAATGCACCGCGGCCGGAACCATCGGTGACGTATGCCCAACTCGAAAGAAACACCGCGCGCTGGACGATTGAGCCACCGCGCTCCACGCGGACCGGCGAAACGCCGCGATTCGCGCGAAGCGGTGAACTATCGCGTTCGGCGCGGAGCGGCTGCTCGAAAACATCGAGGCCGCCTTCGAGGCCGACAAAGTATTGCCACGGAAGTTTTTCTTCGCGCGCGATTTGCACCAACGCTTCAGCGCGATTGCGCGCGCCAGCCATCGATTCCGCGCGGCTCAACGGAGTTTCGCGCACGCCGGAAGGCACATCGATGCCGACGATTTCAAAACTCGCGGCGGGCGACACCAATTTCGATTCCAATTTAGATTTCGTTTCCGATTTCGAGTCTGCATTCGTTTCTGATTTCGATTCCGATTTCGATTCCGATTTCGATTCCGATTCTGATTCCAATTCCAATTTCGATTTCGCTTCCGATTTCGACTCTGCATTCGTTTCTGATCTCGATTCCGATTCCGATTCCGATTCCGATTTCGGCGCCAGGTTTGGCCAAAGAGCATCGAGCGCATCGCGCACCGCGTCGAGTTTGGGCCGGCGTGCGCTGCCAACAGCAATTACGATCGGCATGGCGATACCTTTCAATCTTTCCAAAGCGGAGCCTGCCTCTCGCGGCCATACCGTTCGAGGAGAAATTTCTTGAGCGCGTCGATGGAATCGAAAACCTGGTCGGCGCACGCGAGCATCCAGCCGCTGATTTGCTCAGCGGGCAAATCGGTGACCAGGTAGACCGGGATGCCGCGCCGATACGCCAGCGTCAGTTCGGCCGACGTGCCACCGCCGGCGCTGGCGATCTCGCCCGCGGTGAGGTGGCAAATCAAATAGTCGGCCTTGTTTTCGATTTGATCGAGATCGAAGCGAATGATTTTGCGGACGGCGCGGCGAAATCGCTCGACGTCGGAAGTTCTCCACTCGCGGAAATGCGCGGTTTCTTCGTCGGTCAGATTCTTCTTCTCATCCTCGGCGGGGTCGTAGACGCGATGGCCCAGGTCCTGGCTGAGGAACGGGGAAAGCTTGCGGCGCCACATCTTGCCGCCATCCGCGGAGAATTCGATGGGACCGCAAAGGTATGCGAGCATCGGCGTAAGCGACGGAATTAACTGTGTGCCGGACTCGACGAATGGAGCGGCCGAGGGGACTCGAACCCCCGCCTACAGCTTGGCAAGCTGTCGTACTACCCCTATACTACGGCCGCTCGGAACAGCCAATTTATAACATGGGCGTACAGCGCGAACAAGATCGCGAGATGCGCCCAGCGGAAGCGCGCGGAAGGTTACGCACGCGAGAACTGCAACGAACTAATTTTCATTCCAAGCAGCGGACGTCAGTGAACTTGACGCACTCGCGCGGAACGCACGACCGGGGACTTCTTTTGGCGTGCCGCGAACCGGGTGGCGCGGCCGCGATCCGTGTAAATGCGGGCAAACCTTTCACCATCGCGGTAAAAGACGGTAACCTGCCAGTGGCGGTGTTTGCGGCGCTGATCAGTGCCGAAGCTTGTTACTCTTTTCCGTTGGGTCTTCGTTCGTGAAGTCGCAGTGGCTTTGACCTTGACCGTTTTCTTCATCAACAGGAACTCCGTCCGGGTTCTATGAAGGATAAATGCTTTCCAACACTATCGCAGCCGAATAAGGGCCAGCGCAAGTATCGCGCATAACAGTGTTAGAAGTGGTATCTATTCGTACGGTGATAATAGCAGAGGCAGCGGATCGGTGAAGACGACAGTCGCGGCCGCGAGGTCCGGTCGTTGCCCGCACAGCTGCGAGGGCCAATGCGAGCCGTACCGAACCCCACCGTGCGCTCCGGGTTGTTGCGGCCGCGGTCGTCTGGTGAGACGTTAGCCCGTGGCGATGCGGAAAACCATTGCCCTGGCGGACAGAACTGGTACAGGCGGGGGGTACCGGCCGCGCACGGCCGGGCGCGAATCCGGCAACCGTTCTGGGGATCGGACATCTAATTAATCGATGCGGATCAGAAACAGAATTGCTACTGATGTGCTCAGGAACGCGTCAAAATAGAGATAAGGTGCACCGCGCACGCCCGCGTAGGACACCCTGGCGCCGCGACTGAGCGATAGGCCTCTACGGCGGGTGTGAATGAAACATTCCGAGCGTAGGTGCGTATAACGATAGGAAGGACAAACAGGGCTCAAGTTACCGGATCTACGAGCCCGAGCAATAAGGAGACGGGAAGGAACGAAAGTAAATGAGCGAACAGACCAAGCAGCCGCTGGACATCGAAAATCTGCGCAATTATCCCGCCGAAGTCGTTGACGAGCTACGTCGATTGCTCGCTTCGGACGCCCCGGCGCGTCCTGATCCGCATCGTCCGGACTTTTACGAGATGGAAGGACCCACTCGGGTTTATTACGTTCACGTTTCGGCGGCCATCGGAAGCGTGCTTTTGCTGGGAATCTGGCCGCGGGATGGCGCCACGGGCGCAACGACAACATGCGAGAAAACCAAGACAGATAAAGCAGAAATAGAATCGGCGAGTTGGGTCTGCTAAAGCCTTCGCTTAGAGAGCGACGATTTTCCTGGCTGGTCGTAATTGTTAACCGCGCGACCAGCCAGGTACACATAAGAGGCGGGCTGGTTGATTTCGGAATCAGGCGCCAGTAAGATGGAAGCGAAATCATACGCAGTACGGTTATCGCCTTCGTCTCCGCGAATGGAAGTTTCCCCACAAGCCGAAACGCAAATTCTCAGAACCGAGCCGCGCGCACAGCTGCTTCTGCTGTTTCCAACGTTCCTCGTAGTCGTCTGCCTGCTCGGCCTGATGGCGATCGCGAAGGGCAGCTCTTTCGTGCCGCGGCCGAAGCATTCGCCGCAATACGCGGAAACGCTGACGAAGAAGCATGTGATGCACTCTCCCACCATGATCCTTCGGGAGCCGCTACCCTTGGTTGGCAGAAACGCTCCGATTCCGCTCGTAGCTTTTGTCGCGCGCATCGGACACATCCAGTTGCGTGTGTCGCCGGCCGCAGGCGTCAACGCTTCGATTCGCGACCGTTCTCCCCCGTCCTTCCTCTCGTAGCGCGTTCCAGACCTAGAACGTTCTTTCGAATGCATCCAACCTGCTGGTGAAGTTTGACCAGCTCGGGCCTGTGGGACGTAGCATGCCCGCGTTCCCAACGAGGTTTCCATGACACCGAAAGTAGTATCTACAGCTCATCTGGAGCAATTGCGGCGGCTAAGTACGTGCGTGGTAGCCAGCGCGATTGAGAGGTTTGGCGTGCGGCTTCGAAACACGGGCTTCGCCGATTCCGGAGTGCGGTGCATCTTCAAGGATCTGCCAACTACGGTGGGATACGCGACGACGGCGCGAATCCGGACGTCCGATCCGCCGATGGAAGGCCGTAGTTACTACGACCGGACTGACTGGTGGAACCACCTACTGACGATGCCGAGCCCGCGCATCGTGGTGATCGAGGACATGGACGATCCGCCGGGTTTGGGTGCATTTGTGGGAGAAGTGCACGCGAATATCCTGGTGTCACTCGGTTGCGCGGGACTGGTGACCAACGGCGCAGTGCGGGACATCGAGGACGTGCGCAAAGCGGGTTTCCCCTTGTTCGCCGGGAACATCTCGGTTTCCCACGGATACGCGCACGTTTTCGATTTTGGAAGCGAAGTAACCGTGGGAGGACTGAAAATTAAACCGGGCGATTTGATACAGGCGGACCGGCACGGAGTCCAAACGGTGCCGCTTGAAATCGCGGAAAAAGTTCCCGCAGCGGCGGAGGAAATTCTGCAAATAAGAAGAACGATCATTGGCCTGTGCCGGTCTTCCGACTTCTCAATTGAGAAACTGCGAAAAATCGTTCATGAAATCGGAACCTGAGTGTGGTTATGCGTGAAATCCCGCACTTCGGAGAGATTGCCACGTCATTATTGAGATCCAGAGAATCGAGCGCGAACATGAAATCAAACGACGCTGGTGGGCACCGATGGCCCAGAGTTCCGATGGTGTTTTTATTTATCGCGGGCGTGACGTGCGGATGCGGCGGCGGCAAGAATAACGATGCCGACAATCCGGCGAACGCGCCGAAAGCGGCTGTTGTGATGGTGCAGCGCAGGGACCTTTCCGACACGCTCGAGATTGCGTCGGAATTTCTGCCGTTTCAGGAGATCGACGTCTACGCGAAAGTCTCCGGTTACATCCAGAAATTGGACGTGGATTGGGGAACGCACGTGAAGCGCGGCCAACTGCTCGCGGTGCTGGAAATTCCGGAGCTGCAACAACAACTGCTGCAGGACGAAGCCGACGTGCGGCACAGCGAACAAGATGTGGCGCGCGCGCACGAGGAGATGACGAGCGCTGAATCGGCCTACGATGTCTCTCACTTGACGTACACGCGGCTGGAAGATGTGGACAAGAGCAGGCCGGGCCTTGTCGCGCAGGAAGAAGTTGACGAGGCACACGGGAAAGATATTCAAGGGAACGCCGGGGTTTCCGCCGCCAAGGATTCGCTAGCCGGCTCGCAGCAGGCGCTGGCCGCGGCGCAAGCGATGCTTGAAAAAGATCGCGTGATGTTCGGGTACGCGCGCATCACGGCGCCATTCGATGGCGTGGTGACACAGGTGAACGCTTACACGGGCGCGCTTTTGCCCGCGGGAACTTCGTCGAATAAGGGAGACCTTTCGCTGTGCCATCTGTCGCAAAACAATCTGTTGCGGCTGGTGATTCCGGTGCCGGAGGAGGCCGTGCCGGACGTTAAGGATGGCGAGACGATCGCGGTAAAAGTATCGGCGCTGAACAAAACATTCCAGGGACAAATCGTGCGCATCGCAGGACAAATCGATATGGACACGCGGACAATGCACACGGAAGTGGACGTGCCGAATGCGGATTACGTGCTCGTGCCGGGAATGTACGCGTCGGTGGAAATTCCGTTGCATCATTTGACGCAGGTTCTAACGGTGCCCATACAGGCGGTGCAGACTTCCGGCAACGGGCAAGGATCAGTGCTGGTGGTGAACGCCGCCAATCAGATCGAGCGGCGCGGCGTGACGCTTGGTTTGGAGACGGCGACAGAGTACGAAGTGACCGGAGGATTGCGCGAGGGCGAGCGCGTGATTTTCGGCGAGCAGAGCCAATACAGGCAGGGCGAGTTGGTTTCGCCGCAAATCGTTCAGCCAGGGGCGGCGCCAGCGCAAGCATCGCCGGCACCGCCAGCGGGTTCGAGATCAACGATCTCACTTACGCCTCCGCCATCTTCGTTATCACCAGAGGGCGCGACCGCGCCTTCGGCGACGGAGTAGGCGCGCCGATGCCTTCATTTTCACTCAAACATCCTTACTTCATCATCGTGCTGTGTCTTTTCGCGTGCGCGCTGGGACTGATCAGCACGTTTCAAATGCCAGTGGACATGTTTCCGCCGATCAACATCCCGGTGGTGCTGGTGGCCACATTTTACAGCGGCATGCCGCCGCAGCAGATCGAAGCGGACATTACCGACACGTTCGAGCGGTTTTTCACGCTGGGCAGCGGAATCGATCACATGGAATCGAGATCGATGACGGGCGTGAGCTTGATCAAAATATATTTTCAGCCGGGCACGGACGCGAACGCCGACGTGACGCAGATCTCAAATCTGGCGATGGCGGACTTGCGCCGATTGCCGCAGGGCACGCTGCCGCCGGTGGTGATGAAAGTGGACGCTTCGAGTTTGCCGGTGTGCCTGCTCACCGTGGAAGGGCAAGGCTTGAGCGAAACCGAACTTCACGACGTGCTGCAATATCAAATCCGCAATCAGATCGCGGGCGTGCCCGGGGCCACCGTGCCTCCGCCATACGGCGGGAAGTACCGGCAGATCATGGTGTACGTGGACCCGTTGAAATTGCAGGCGCATCAACTGAGCCCGATGGATGTGGTGCGCGCAACGGACCAATCGAATTTGATTCTGCCGGCCGGCGACGTGCGCATCGGGCCGATGGATTACAACATTTATACGAACGCGCAGGTGGCGAACGCCGAGGCGCTTAACAACATTCCGATAAAAACGGACGGACAGAATTCGGTTTTCCTTTCCGACGTAGGCAAGGCCGTGGACGGGTCGGCCTTGCAATACAACATCGTGCGCGTGAACGGACAGCGATCCGTGTACGTGCCAATTCTGAAGCAGGGCGGCGATACAAACACGATCGAAGTGGTGAATGGAATTAAAAAAGCGATCTTGACGCTGCGCGATATTCCGCCACAACTGAAAGCGCACGTGGTATTCGATCAATCGCTATTCGTGAAACAGGCCATTTCGACGGTGATACGCGAAGGCGGGATTGGCTTGCTGCTGACGGCGGTGATGGTGCTTATTTTTCTGGGCAGCATGCGCGCCACGCTGGCGGTGTTTCTTTCGATTCCGATTTCGCTGCTGGCGACTTTTTTCTTTTTACATTTGGGAGGCGGCACGATCAACAGCATGGTTTTGAGCGGATTGGCGCTGGCATTTTCGCGGCTGATCGACAATTCCGTGGTGGTGATCGAGAACATCTATCGACATCTGGAGCAAGGGGCGGAGCCAGCGGTAGCCGCAGAGCAAGGAACAAACGAAGTGGCGCTGGCGGTGCTTGCGATCACGCTGGTTACCGTCGTTGTGTTTTTTCCGGTCACACTGCTTTTCGGAGTGAGCAAATATCTTTTTTCCGCCCTGGCGCTCGGCGTGGTGATCGCGTTGTTCGCTTCTTACTTCGTCGCGGTGACGGTGGTGCCGCTGTTCTGCGCGCGGTTCCTGAAGGCTATCGCGCATCACGGCGCCGAGGCGGTGGCCGGGGGCGCGTCGCGAGCGTCGAAACTGGGCGCGCGATTCAACATCTGGTTCAACGCACAATTTCAGAGGCTGCTCGAGGCGTATGACCGGTGGGTGCAACGGGCGCTCGATGAACCAGGGTACGTGCTGGGTGGCTTCGCGTGCGTGTTTGTTCTGAGTTTCGCGTTGATGCCGCTGGTGGGACTTTCATTTTTCCCGCGAACGGACGCGGGGCAATTCGTAATCCATCTGAAAGCGCCGACGGGCACGCGAATTGAGGTGACCGAAGGCTACGTGGCGCAAGTGGAAGACATCATCCGCCAACAAATTCCCAAGGATGAGTTGAACACGGTGGTCTCAAACATCGGATTGATGTCCGATCTTTCCTCGCTGTTCACGCCGAACTCAGGAATGCATACGGCGTTCATCCAAGTGGGCTTGGCGCCGGACCATCGCGTGAGCAGTTTTGAATATATGGATCGCGTGCGGCAGCAGGTGGCGCAGCAACTTCCGCAAGTGCGCACATTCTTCGAGTCGGGCGGATTGGTGGACGCGGTGTTGAATCAGGGCGCGCCGGCGCCGATCGATGTGCAAGTGAGCGGCTCGGACTTGAACGCCGACAGCCGGGTGGCGCAGGATCTCGCGCGGCAATTCAAACAGTTGGCGGGAATTTCGGACGTCTATGTGCCGCAGGATATGGATTACCCGGCGCTGCAGGTGAACGTGAATCGCGCGAGAGCGAGCGAACTCGGTCTGAATCCGCAGGAAGTGGTGGACAACATCATCACGGCGCTGACGTCAAACGCGATGATCGCGCCGAGCTATTGGGTGGATCCAAAAACGGGCAACAACTATTTCGTGACCGTGCAGTATCCGGAGAATCAGGTGCGCTCGATCGAGGATTTGAAGACGATGCCGTTGCGCGCACCGAAACTGACGCAGCCGACTTACCTCGATCAGGTGGCGGACATAACGCAAATCATGTCGCCGACGGAAGTGGATCACTACCAACTGGAGCGCAGCATCGACGTGTACGTGGCGCCGACGGCGGAAGATCTGGGAAAGCCGCTCGAGCGGATCAACAAAGTGATTCGGTCGACGGAGTTGCCCGCGGGAATTCGGATCGACACGCGCGGGTTAGTGGTGACGATGCAGCAATCGTTTCGGAGTTTTGGATTTGGTTTGGTGCTAGCGATCCTGCTGCTTTATTTGATTCTGGTGGCGCAATTTTCATCGTTCATCGATCCTTTTTTGATCGTCCTGGCGGTGCCAACGGGATTGATTGGCGTGATGCTGACGCTGGCGTTCACGTCCACGACGCTGAACGTGCAATCGCTGATGGGTATCGTGATGCTGCAAGGAATGGTGGTGTCAAACAGCATCTTGATCGTGGACTTCGCCAACGTGCTGCGCGCGCAAGGGCACAGCGTGCGCGAAGCTGTGGCGCATTCGTGCCGCATCCGGCTGCGGCCGATTCTGATGACTTCGCTTGCGACGATTGTCGGTCTGCTGCCCATGGCGCTGAAACTCGAAACGGGCAGCGAAGCGTATGCGCCGCTGGCCCGCGTGATCATCGGCGGATTGCTGACCTCGATTGTGCTGACGGTTTTCGTGGTGCCGGCGGCTTACTTGATGATTTATCGCGATCGAGCGGCGACGGTGGGAAATGCGGGAGATGTGGTCCCGGCGGAAAGTTGATAGGAGAACCGCAATGATACGCACTATTTTTTCGATACTTACTGTCTGTTGCGCCGGGGCCGTGGCGGTACCGGCGGGCGCGCAAACGGCGCAAGCTCCACAAACGCTGACGCTGGCACAGGCGCACGCCATCGCCGTGCAGAATGAGCCGCGGCTGCTCTCGGCGCAATATCAGGCCGCGGCCGCACGCGCGATCACTTCCGAGGAACGCTCGGCTTATTATCCACAAGTGTTCGGCGATTTGACTGGCGCGGATGCCGAAAACAACAGTCGCATCGCCGCCGGCGCGCTGAACAATCCGATCATTTACACGCGCTATGCGAACGGAATCGAAGCCACGCAACTGGTGACGGATTTCGGAAGGACGCACAGCCGCGTGGCGTCGGCCAATTTTGAAGCGAAATCGCAGCAACAATCCGCGGAGGCGACTCGAGCCGACGTGCTGCTGAACGTGGATCAAGCCTACTTTCGCGCGCTGGCCGCACAGGCTGTACTGAAAGTGGCGCAGCAGGATGTGGACGCGCGGCAAGCGGTGGCAGATCAAGTGGGCGAATTGGCGAAGAACAAGCTTAGATCTTCGCTCGACGTGAGCTTCGCGAATGTGAATTTGGCGCAGGGGAAACTTTTTTTGATACAAGCGCGGAACGAATTCCAGGCGGCGGAAGCTGGGCTTTCGCTTGCGCTGGGCGATACAAACGGGGGCGCATATCAGCTTCAGGACGAGCCGTTGCCGCCGGCACCGACGGGCGACGTGGCGGCATTGATCGCGCAGGCGTATCAACAGCGGCCCGAACTTGCAGGGAGCCGTTTTCACGTGCAATCGGCGCAAGAACATTCGCGCGCCGAAGCGGAATTGTGGCTGCCCACACTTTCAGCAGCGGGCGCGGCGGGCTTAACGCCAGTGCGCGAGGCGCCGCTGGACGACCGGTACGCCGCGGCGGGATTCAATTTGTCGATTCCGATTTTCAACGGGCGACTGTATGAAGCGCGGCACGCGGAAGCGAGCGCCGAAGAGTCCGCGGCGAATCAGGACATGATCGAACTCCAAGACCAGATCGCACACGACGTGCGCGTGGCGCGGCTAAACGCGAATACGGCGTATGACCGGCTGGCGGTAACGCAGGAATTGCTCGACCAAGCCACACAGTCGCTGCAACTCGCGCAGGCGCGGTACGACTTGGGACTGAGTTCGATCGTGGAACTGAGTCAGGCGGAACTGAATCAGACTCAGGCGCAAGTCAGTAACGCACAGGCCAATTATGATTTCCAAACGGCGATTAGCGCACTGAGTTTTGCGGTGGGGACGCTGCGGTAGCGTAACTGCGTGTCGGCGCGCGATCAGGCGCGTGCGGATTCTTCGCGCATTAATGACCAGAGGGCGCGAACGTGTTCGAGTTCTGTGTGCTCGGCGCCGATCGATACGCGAACCATCCATCGGCCATCGAGTGTCGCCGGCGTGAGATACGCACGGCCCGAACGATTCACGCGATCCACCCAATCGCGCGTGTGACGATCGAGATCTTCGGCGGCGAGGCCCGGCGGCTCATGTCGCACGCATAGCGTCTGCAAGCGAACCGGCGCGAGGATGTGCCAATTGGGCTCGGCGGAGATTTGCCCGGCGAGCCAGCGCGCGTTCGCGAGATCTCGGCGCAGTCTTTCCTGCAAGCCGCGTACTCCTTGCTCACGAATCAAACACCACAGCTTCAGCGCGCGGAAGCGCCGGCCGAGCGGAATGCCCCAATCGCGGAAATTCGTCACTTGCGCGTCAGCGACGGATTGCAGATAGCTGGGATTCGTGGAGAAAACGCGGACGAGGTGCTGCGCATCGCGCACATAGTAGAGCGAGCAATCGAACGCCGCGCCCAGCCATTTGTGCGCATTCACAATCAACGAATCGGCCTGCTCAATTCCCTGCCAGAGCGCGCGGCACTCCGGCAAAATCATCGCCGAGCCCGCCATGGCCGCATCCACGTGCAGCCATACCGAGTGGCGACGCGCGATTTCAGCAAGTGTTTCGATGGGATCGAACGCCGTTGTGGCCGTCGTGCCGGTGGTGGCGACGATGGCGCAGGGACGAGCGCCATCGGCTACGTCGCGCGCAATCATTTCATCGAGCGCATCGGGACGCATGGCGTATTCGGCGTCGTGCGGCACAACGCGTACGTTGCTTCTGCCGAAGCCGGCGAGGAGCGCGGCTTTTTCGACGGAACTGTGGGTGTGAGCCGAAACGTAGACGGTGAGCCGCTGCGGCGAAGATTGCAGGCCACCGGCTGCGAGGCCGTAATTCGTAGATTGCTCGCGCGCCGAAATTAATGCAACAAGCGTGCTTGTGGAGGCGGTGTCTTGAATCACGCCGCTCCACGCGTCGGATAATCCGACCATGCGGCGCACCCAATCGAGCGTGACCTCTTCGAGTTCGGTGAGCGCGGGACTCGATTGCCAGGAAAGGCCGAGAACGCCCAACCCCGTGCTCAGGTAATCGCCGAGCACGCTCGATAGCGTTCCGTTCGACGGGAAGTAGCCAAAAAAGCTGGGATGCTGCCAATGCAAAAGGCCGGGCATGAAGATGCGATCGAGGTCGCTGAAAATCGCGTCGAACGATTCGGGCGCTTCAGGCGGGGCTACGGGCAGCTGCTTGCGAATTTCGCCGGGCGCGACGCGTGGCGCGACCGGCAATGAGGCGACGCGGGCGCGGTAGTCGGCGACCCAGTCGATCAGATGATGTCCGAGTTTGCGAAATTCTTCGGGGGTCATATAAACTGGCCGCCGCGCGCAAGAAGCCAGGTCCAGCGGGAAAGAAGTTTGCTCCCGGCGAGCGGTCTGCGCAAGATTGCGGCGCGAATGTCGGGTCAAATCGCCGGTCGATTTGCAGGCCAACGGGAAACGGGAAAACACAATGGGAATGCGCATTCTTGTCACCGGGGGCGCCGGATATATCGGCAGCACCGTCGCGGCGCAACTGGTTGAATCGGGGCACACTGTTGTGGTGATCGACGACTTGCGGCGCGGCCACCGCGGGGCGGCGGCGCGCGGCGCGGAGTTGATCGTCGGGAATGTGGGAGACGCCGCAGTGTTGGAGCGCGCGTTTTCCGGCGCCGGCATTGACGCCGTGATGCATTTCGCGGCGCTGGCCGAAGTTGGCGAGTCCATGCTGAATCCGGGCGCGTACTTCAGCAACAACACGTCGAACACATTGCGATTGATCGAGGCGATGGTGGCACGCGGCGTGCGCAAGATCGTTTTTTCCTCAACCGCGGCCGTGTTCGGCAGCCCCGAACGCACGCCCATCGAGGAAACGGCGCCGAAGAAACCGACGAATCCGTACGGCGAATCGAAACTTCAAGTGGAACAGATGCTGGCTTGGTTCTACCAGATTCATGGATTGCGCTATGCCACGCTGCGTTATTTCAACGTGGCCGGCGGAAATCCTAATTGCGGAGAGGATCACGTTCCGGAATCACATTTGGTGCCGCGCATCCTGCAAGTGGCGCTCGGCCAGTACAAGAGCATCAAGATTTTCGGCGACGACTATCCCACTCCGGACGGCACATGCGTACGCGATTACGTACATGTGTCAGACCTGGCGCAGGCGCACGTGCTGGCGCTGGGCGCGCTGGAAAGCCGCGCCCCGCTGATTTACAACCTGGGAAATGGAAAAGGATTTAGCGTGCGAGAAGTGGTGGAAGCCGCGCGGCGCGTGACGGGCCACGAGATTCCCGCGGAAATTGAGGCGCGGCGGCCAGGCGATCCGCCGGTGCTGGTGGCAAGTTCGGAAAAAATCATACGCGAGCTTGGCTGGGCTCCGAAATATGCCGCGCTTGAAACGATCATCTCGAGCGCGTGGGAATGGCACCGCACACATCCGAAAGGCTACGACGACAAGAAGGCGTGAGCGGCGCGCGCTGTGCGAGAACGCGCGCCGCATGGGCGTGGGTCAAGGAAAGAGCTTGCGGATCAGAAAAAGTCCCACCAGCGCACTTAAGAGCGTATAGAACATTCCGTGCGGCGAAAATTCATCGACGCTGACCGTGTTCGGCGGAGTGCCGGGGTTACCGGGCGTGTTTGGTGACGGCGGCAAGGTGAAAATCGGCGGCGGAGTAATTCCGCCGATGCTCGAACAGCAACCAGGCGGAGGGGTACCTGCCGGAGGAATACCCGCGGAGGGAGTTCCACTCGGCGGAATGCCAGCGTCGATTCCGAGAGGCGGATCCGAGAACGGGGTAAACGTTTCGACGATGGTGTTCGTATCCGTCGGCGAATCGGTCTCCGCGGGACTCTGCGGCGCGTACGAAATCATATTTCCGCAGCGCACGCGGATGAAATTGGTGCCGTCGGTAATCACTTCCTCGCCGGCCATGATCAGCTCAGGCTTGCTCGTCCAGTAGATTCCTTTTCCGTCCACGCGATAAGAAACGTAGGCCATGATGTTGTGGTCAAGACGGATGAAACGGGCGCGCGAAATATCGAATCCCTTGTAGTGCTGCGCGGCGAGCGGGTCAGTGGCGATCACGTTGAGCAATTCGGCGAGGCTGTGGATACCACCTTTGACGATCGAGTGCCCATATACCGCGCGTGGCGCGTCCATTGGGCGCAAGGAAACGGACAGCAATCTCCCTGTCGGAGTGACGCGAGCCGCCGGACTGGTGTAGCGGACGCCAGTGCCCAAGTTGATTGACCGGGCCGAGTGCCTGCTTAGCAAGCCGAAGCCGCACATCAGCGCAAGCAGGCAGAAACTTGTGGCCACGAGAACACGAGCGCGCGATGCACTGGCGCGTTTTCGTAGCAACAGGTAAATGCCGGCCACGGCTACTGTGGCGATGGCCGACGCGCTCAGCGTGCCGGGAAGTTGGACCATGAACGTTGATGCCATGTTTTCGCCCCTTTACACATGTGAGGTTAAGGGCAAGGGAAGGGCGCAACAATGGCTCGGAGGTACGGCTAGCGGCGAACCCAGGGCCTAGTACGAGGTCGTTCCGGCATAGCTCTTTTAGTTTCAGTATGGTACAGGCGACGGTTTGCCGCGACCGGGGGCCGTTTGTAGGGCGCGGGCAGGAAGCAGAACCCGTGGTCAAGGAGACAAACGACGGCGTAGGGTTGCCGGGCAGAGGCTCTCCGAAATGCCAGGTCCCTGGAATCTGCGAAAGAAGGACAGAGTGCGCTCCGCGCGCTGCATATACCCGACGCGGAAATTGTCTCGACGCGAAAACAGGTCCACGGATTTCTGACCAGTCGGGCCGGCAATTCCGGAAGCGACTGATCGCCACTACCAACTGTGCATGGTGCCGTCGACTTTTCGATTGATGGGAAGATAGGCGCGGCGGTAAGGGAACGTCGCAGCCAGCGCTTCATCGAGGTCCACGCCCAGGCCCGGTTTTTCGCCGGGATGCATCATGCCTTCGGAGAATTTGTAGGCGTGGGGGAAGACGCGATCGGTGTCTTCAGAGTGATGCATGTATTCCTGAATTCCAAAATTGTACACGCTCAAATCGAAGTGCAGCGCGGCGGCGAGGCACACGGGACTTAAATCCGTAGCACCGTGGCAGCCAGTGCGCACGTGATAGATGTCAGCGAGATTTGCGACTTTCCGCAACGGCGTGATGCCGCCGCCGTGTACGACGGCCATACGGATGTAATCGATCAATTGCTCCTTGATGAGCTGCTCGCAATCGTAGATCGAGTTAAAGACTTCGCCGACAGCGAGAGGCGTGGTGGTGTGCTGGCGAATCAGGCGGAAACTTTCCTGCAATTCGGCCGGGACAGCGTCTTCAAGCCAGAACAAATGATATGGTTCCAAACTTTTTCCCAGGCGTGCGGCTTCGATGGGCGTCAGTCGATGATGAGCGTCATGCAGGAGCGGCAGATCTTCGCCGAACTCCTTGCGCAGGCGCTCGAACAATTTCGGAGCGAAATTCAGGTAAAGGTCAGTGTTCCAACTGCTTTCCGATGGCAGGCCCTCTTCGGCGGGCTCGTATTGCATTTTTCCTTTGCCGACGCCGTAGATGCTGGCGATACCCGGAATTCCAGATTGCGCGCGAATCGCTTTGTATCCGAGCTTCACATATTCGGCAACGGCTTCGACCGTTTTTTCGATATCGGCGCCATTGGCGTGGCCATATACCAGGACGGCATCGCGCGATGCGCCGCCGAGCAATTGATATAGCGGCACATTCAAACTTTTTCCCTTGATGTCCCATAGCGCCATATCCACCGCGCCAATCGCGGCCATGGTGACGGGACCGCGGCGCCAGTAGGCGCCTTTGTAGAGATATTGCCAGGTGTCCTCGATGCGGCGCGCGTCGCGGCCGATCAACAATGGACAGACGTGATCGCTCAAATAGCTCGCGACGGCGAGTTCGCGTCCATTGAGCGTGGCGTCGCCCAAGCCGTAGACGCCATCCTGGGTTACAATCTTTAGCGTGACGAAATTTCTGCCGGGACTGCAAACGATCACTTTCGCGTCGACAATTTTCATTTTTGGTTCGGCCTGTTACCGCGGGATTTCGATTCCAATGCGCAATCCATACGCCACCAAGGAGAACTGATGGGGTATTCAAAACTCGATCTTACGGGCAAGAACGCAGTCGTGGTCGGCGGAACTTCCGGCATCGGACTCGCGATTACCATGGGCTTGGCCGAAGCCGGCGCGAACGTTGTTCCGACCGGGCGCCGCGTTCCGGAAGTGAAGGCGGCGGCGAAAGCGGTGGAAACTCTGGGCCGGCGGTCGCTCGCGATGCCAACCGATGTGACGAGCACGGCAAGTCTCGAAGCTCTGCGTGACGCGGCGCTGGGCGCTTTCGGCAGCGTGGAGATTCTGGTGAATTGCGCGGGAACGATCAAGCGCACGCCCACGCTCGATGTGCCCGAAGAAGAGTGGAATCGGATTCTGGACACAAATCTGACCGGAACGCTGCGCTCTTGCCGGGTGTTCGGCCGGCACATGATCGAACGAAAGTATGGGCGCATCGTGAACATTGCGTCGCTCACCGCGTTTGTCGCGCTCCTCGAAGTCGCCGCCTACGGCGCAAGTAAAGCGGCTGTTGTCGCCCTGACTCGATCGCTCGCCGTGGAATGGGCGCCGCATGGCGTAACCGTGAATGCCATCGCGCCGGGCATATTCCGCACGGACCTGAATGCCGCACTGCTGGACGGTACCGGGCGCGGCAAGGAACTCTTGATGCGCACGCCCATGAAGCGATTCGGGCAGCTCAACGAAAATGTTGGCGCCGCGATATTTCTGGCGTCGGAAGCCGCGAGCTTCGTCACCGGGCAAGTGCTTGCTGTGGACGGCGGCTTTCTCGCGAGCGGCGTGAACCAGTAAGCTCTTCGCGGCCAGCGCTCGCAGCTATCGCGATTCGCGGCTGGCTCGAGCCTGCTGCACAATTTCTATAAATTTTCGCGCCGCTTCGGCAATCACTTCCGGTTTGCCGGCTTTGAGCGCCGCCGTCTGCACCAATTCCCCACCCACGCCGAGCGCTTCGGAACCGGCGAGAATAAAATCCGCGGCGGTTTCAAGATTCACGCCGCCGGTGGGAACCAACGGAATTTGCGGCAGCGGACCTTTCAGCGCCTTGATATATTTTGCGCCGCCGACAGCTCCGCACGGAAATACTTTTACGAAATCCGCGCCGGCTCTCCAGGCCGAGATGATCTCGGACGGGGAAAGCGCGCCCGGCATCATCACTTTGCCTTCCTTGAGCACGAGCGCCATCGTTTCGAGATCGATTCCGGGGCTGACGATGAATTGCGCACCTGCATCGAGACACCGCCGCGCGGCTTCGGCGTCGAGCACCGTGCCCGCGCCGATCAGGACGTCCGAACCGCGCGCCTTGGAAAGTTCCCGAATGATTTCAATCGCGCCCGGAACCGTCATCGTAATTTCCACGACCGAAATTCCGCCTTGATACACGGCCTCGACAGCGAGTTTCGCCTCCTGCGATGAGGATGCGCGCACGACGGGGAGCACGCCAATTTCGATGATGCGCTTTTTGATCTCTTCCCTGTTCATCGGGATGGCTGGCTCCAGTCTTTGTCTCGCGTGACCCGCGTGCGTTCCTTGCGTTCTGTCAGCGTGCGATGCGAGCGCCGCCGCCTTTCATCACTTGCAAGACTTCTTTCAATGTGGCGGTGGTGGTGTCACCCGGCGTAGTCATCGCCAGCGCGCCGTGAGCGGCACCGCATTCTACGGCCCACTGCGGGCCCTTGTCGGTCAGAAATCCGTAGATCAGGCCGGCGGCGAACGAATCGCCTCCGCCGACGCGATCGTAAATTTCGAGATCGTCGCGGCGCTGCGCCTGATAGAACTTTCCTTCGTAGTAGCAGATGGCGCCCCAATCGTTTCGGGCGGCGGTTTTGGCCTGCCGCAAAGTGGTGGCGACAACCTGGAACGGAAAATCTTTCACTACGTTTTCGATCATACGCTCGAAGCCTTCGACGTTGAGCTTTGCCAAACTTTCATCGACGCCGGGCACCGCGTAGCCCAGCGCGGCTGAGAAGTCTTCTTCGTTGCCGAGCGCGACATCGATGAACGGCGCGATGCGGCGATTGACCTCTTGCGCGCGCTTTTTCCCGCCGATCGCGGCCCACAGCGATTCGCGGTAATTCAAATCGTAAGAGATGATCGTGCCGTGTTTTCGCGCGGCCTGCACGGCTTCGAGCGCAACTTCAATCGTGGATTCCGAAAGCGCGCAGAAAATCCCGCCGGTGTGGAACCAGCGCGCGCCCTGTTTGCCGAACACGTGATCCCAATCGACGTCGCCGGCCTTCATTTGCGAAATCGCGGTATGGCCACGGTCCGAAGCGCCGAGAGCCGCGCGCACGCCGAAACCGCGCTCGGTGAAGTTCAAACCGTTGCGCACGCTGCGGCCCACGCCGTCATAGGGCACCCAGCGAACCATCGATTGATCCACGCCGCCCTGATAAACCAGATCCTGGAGGAGCTTGCCGACGGGGTTGTCGGCGAATGCAGTCACGACGGCGGTGTCCAAGCCGAAGCAACGCTTCAAACCGCGAGCCACATTGTATTCGCCGCCGCCTTCGCACACGTCGAATTTGCGCGTGGTCCAAATGCGCTGATCGCCGGGATCGAAGCGCAGCATGATCTCGCCGAGCGCGATCATGTCCCAGCGACATTCCTGCTTGGATTTGATCCTCAAGGCCATGAAATCTCCTCTATCTATTATTGCAGACAATTTCGACGGGGGACGGCCGGCAACTGCTAAACACGAGCATCGTCCCGCGGAATATTATGCTTGAGCGCCGGCGCCCAATGAAACTGGCTTTAGCTGAGGAGCCAATATCTGGATGAACGCAAGCGCGATCAAGTACGCGATGCCGGCGATGAACAGCGGGATACCATAGCTCCCGGTGCGTTGCAGCAGGTGGCCTACCGTGTTTGCGATGATGAAGCCGCCGATGCCGCCCGCGGCTCCGCCGAGGCCGACGACCGAACCAACGGCGCGGCTCGGGAACATGTCCGAAGGTAACGTAAAAAGATTCGCGGAGAATGCCTGATGCGCGGCGGCCGCGACGCTGATGAGCGCAACCGCGATCCACGCGTTGTTACTTCGCGCCGCGAACATTACGGGGAACACAACGATCGCGCAGATCAGCATGACCGTCTTGCGCGCGACATTTACCGAGATTCCGCGCGCGATCAAGAACGAAGACATTCCGCCGCCGAGGACGCTTCCGAAATCCGAAACTACATAGATGATGAGAATGGGCAAAGCGATTTGCGCCAAGGTCATGCCGAAGCGGCGCTGAAACAAATCGGGCGCCCAAAATAACCAGAACCACCAGATCGGATCGATGCACAGCTTACCGATGATAAACGCCCACGTCTGACGATGGGGCAAGAGCACAGATAAACTGACTTTCGATTTGGGGCCGGTATCCTGCGGATCGGAGAGTATGTAATCGAGCTCAGCCTTTGAGACGCGCGGGTGCTCCTGCGGGGTGCGATAAATCAGAAGCCAGAAAATCAGCCAGACGAATCCGAGGCTGCCGACCACGTAAAAGGCCCACGGCCACGACAGTCCCATACGAATGGTAATAAGGGCCACGACGAGCGGCGTGATACTCGCGCCGAGATTCGTGCCGGCGTTGAAAATCCCAGTCGCGAAAGCCCGCTCTTTTTTTGGAAACCATTCGGCCACCGCTTTGATACTCGCCGGAAACAGACCCGACTGTCCCAAGCCCATCGCGGCAGAGACGACAATGAACCCGGCGACGGTGCCGTGCGCGTCGGGGAAGAAACTCCAGAGTCCGTGCAGATAGAAAAACGCGGAGCCCACGAAGCGCGCCAGCATCGGGGCAATGCCATACGCCATCGCGGCGAGGCTCCAAACCACCATGAAGATTGAGAATGCCTTGCGCGTACCGAGGCGATCCACCATGCGTCCGGCAATGAGCATGCCGAACGCGTAAAAAATTTGAAACGCCGCGACAATGTGGCCGTAGTCAATGTCGTTCCAGCCCAGGATAGGCTGGAGTGTGTGTTTCAGAGACGCAAGAACATTGCGGTCCATGTAGCTCTTCGTTGTGGCGAAAAGCAACAAGGCGCAGATGATCCAGCGAAAGCCTCTCCATCCCCGGCCTCCGGAAGCCCTCACTGAAGCGGAGGACTCTGGCGGCGCACCCTTGGTTTCGTCAGCCATGTTTGGACGACTCGGTCCTTAAAAATATACAAATCCGCGAATCGAATGCAGCTGCGAGAACCGATTATGCAGGCAAATGCGCCCGTGTGCCGAATTCCACAAACATTTTTTTCTCGATGGCCTCGTTGCCCAACGTTACCGTGATCCCCGTCGTCCATCCGGTAGCTTCGTCGACTTCAGGACGCTTATCGTTGCGCAAGCAATCGAAGAACGAGCGAGCCGCCAGAAATTCGAGATTGGCTTCGAGGCCTTCGGGCACGCGAAAAGCTTCGCCGGGGCCGGCATACGGAATTTCCGGGCGGTAATTTGCGCCGGCAACGACGCCAGGAGGCAGAGGAATCTCGCCTCGCACGGGCGGTGCCGGCTCCAGGTATTGTGTGCCGCCAATTTGGGTGAGCACGATGGTGCCACCTGTGCCGCATATCACGAAATGCATTCCATTATAGGAGTTCGTTAGGCTTGCGCAGAAAAAGTGCGTCTGGCCATCCGGATAGCGATACGCCACTTGCACGTTGTCCGGTAATTCGCGGCCGTCCTTCCAATAATCGATTCCGCCGGAGCCAGCCACGGAAACCGGCATAGCGCCGAAAATTTCGTTCGACCACTGGATCATGTGCGTGCCGAACTCCGCAAGAATGCCGCCGGACATGTCGCGATACATTCGCCAGTTGATTAGATGTTCGAGCTTGGCGTCGGCTGGATTCGGTACGGGACGGCGCCAATCGTTGTTGCGATGCCAATAGGAATAAATCTGCGTGACCTGGCCGATCTTGCCGGCCTTGATGCGCGTGACGGCTTCCTGAAACCAGGGCGCGTAGTGATATTGCGTCCCGAATTGATAGAGCAACTTTGTGCGCTTAACAGCAGCGTACAAGCGATCGCATCCCTCGAGCGTAAGCGCCATATCTTTTTCGCTATACACAGGCCGGCCGCTTTCGAGTACCGCGGCTACGTGCTCTTCGTGGAGGCCCAGGGGCGTTGCCACGAGGACGACGTCAACATCTTTGCGATCGAGCAGTGCGCGATAATCGCGGACTGCGGGAGTTTCCTCGCCTGTGACTTTGCGCGCCTGATCGAAGCGCGGTTCGTAAATGTCGCACAGCGCCGAGAAGTGCACGCCCGGCACGCGCAGAAAGCTGCGCATTACATCCTGCCCGCGCGCGCCTGGTCCGATAACTCCAACATTGATTGTGTCGGAGACGGCCGTGGGACGAGCCTTTGCAGCGGACGCAATTGACGAGACCGCGGCCAAACCGCCCGCGGCTCTCCCGAAAAATTCCCTACGATTCACTGCCGCGTTCTCCTAGCTGACCGCTGAAGTCCTGCGCTGTGCTGAGCACGCAAGTGGCCCCATCGGCGATTCCTGCGAAAATTCCCGGCTCCCGAGACTATGCGGTCTCGCTCACACAGCCCCCGGGCCGATCGCGACGACGAAGTATTTCGCGGGTGTGGAACCGGCGTTCTTGATGCCGTGCTCAGTCATCGAAGCCGCAAATCCGGCCGAGCCAGGACCGATTTGATAAACCTTGCCGTCCACCGTGAATTCCACCGTGCCTTCGCGCACCAACCACATCTCGCTGTGCAAATGATGGTGCGGGGGATGCGGCGAGCCCCCTACTGGCAGAATTGTTTCGTGCACTTCCACCAGCTCGCCAGTCGCCAGCTTGCCCATAAAAATGTGATGTGCTTCGGATGCCGGACTTTTGGTGACCGCCATTTTATCGAGCGGATACGCGCCCGATGCGATGAGTTCCGGCGGCGCAGCCGGGGTTTGCGCGTCAGGCGTGGCGGGCGCTTGAGACGTGGTGTGAGCAGCGTCCGTTGACATCGAATTCTGCGCCGCGCGCGAATCGGCAAGAAGAGCTGCTGGCAAGATCATGCCGGGCAGGAGGACACACAGGTCACGTCGTGAGATCCGCATCAAAACCTCCGTTGATATCACCGAAGAGATGGACTCGCGTACTACCGTCGAAAGCGACCGTGCGTTTGCGCCGCTTCTCCGATTGACAGCATCACCGAGCTTTGACCGTTTCGCCCGCCACGCCCGCGGCGTTGGGCAATTCGAGGCCAAGATAGTCCCGTGCGTTGCCGAAACAGATGTTGCGGATCATCGGGCCGAGCAGCGAATCGTCGTCAGGCAGCTCGCCCGATTCAACATCGCGGCCGATCAAATTGCACAACACGCGACGGAAATATTCGTGGCGCGGAAACGACATGAAGGATCGCGAGTCCGTGAGCATGCCGACGAACCGCGACAGCAGGCCGACGTTGGAGACGGCGTTCAATTGCCACTCGATCGCTTCCTTTTGATCGAGGTACCACCACCCGCTGCCGAACTGCATTTTACCGGCAATTGAGCCGTCCTGAAAATTTCCCATGGCCGTGGCGAACACGTAATTATCCGCAGGATTCAAATTGTAGACGACCATTTTCGGTAGAGCATTCTCGCGATCGAGGCGATCGAGGTACGCGCAGAGCGCGCGACCCTGCTCCCAATCGCCGATGGAATCGAATCCAGAGTCCGGTCCGGCCATGCGCACGCCGCGCGTGCTGGCATTTCTGAGAGCGCCCAGGTGAAGCTGCTTGGTCCAACCTTTTTCAGCGTCAAGGCGGCCGAAATAGAGCATCAAAAAGGAAGCGAATTGCCGATGTTCGTCCGCGTTGGCTGCCTGGCCCGTGCGCGCGCGGTCAAAAATTCGCGACGCTTCGGCTTCCGTGGGGAAATCGGCGAAGCACATGTCTATTCCGTGATCGGAAAGGCGCCCGCCCATGGAGTGAAAATAGTCATGGCGAACTTCGAGGGCGCGCAAGAAATCCGTGAACGTGGCCACGTGAACGTTGCTTACCGCGGCCAACCGATCCGTCCAGGCGTTGAACGGCTCGGGCGAATTCACAGTCAGCGCCTTGTCGGGCCTGAACGCGGGATAGACGCGGAAGGCGTTTTCGGACTGCGCGATCTTCTTGTGCTCGGCGAGATCGCTGCATGGATCGTCAGTAGTGCAAAGCACGCGCACGTGGAAGCGCCGAATGATGCGGCGCGCCGAAAATTCGCCGCTTGCGAGCATTTCGCCGGCGCGATCCCACACCTTGCGCGCGTTGTGCTCGTCGAGCAGATCGTGAATGCCGAAGTAGCGCTCCAGCTCGAGATGCGTCCAGTGATATAAGGGATTACGCAGCGTCTGCGGCACCGTCCGCGCCCAAGCCGCGAATTTTTCATACGGCGGGGCGTCGCCCGTGCAGAAACGTTCGGAAACACCATTGGCCCGCATCGCGCGCCATTTGTAGTGGTCGCCCTCGAGCCAAATCTCAAACAGGTTGGAAAATTCCCGGTCGCCGGCGATGTCGGCGGGCGGAAGATGATTGTGGTAATCGAGGATGGGCTCGCCTTCGGCGAATTCGTGGTATAGATGCCGCGCCGATTTTGTGCCCAGCAGAAAATCTTCGTTGATGAATCCCATGCCCTGTCTCCTCCCAGTACGAGGCAGCTACAGCTTGAAAACCCGTTCCATCAGAAGCCATTTTTCGCCCGGCTTGGCCTGCGGCAGCGGTTTTTGAAATTTCCACATCAGCCGCTCCCACTCGACAACTTTGGAATTTGAACGATCGGCCGCACCCTTAGCCTCAAACGAAAAACTGTCGTTCACATCCATGATCATGAACATCCGCGTGCCGAGCAAGTAGATCTGCATGTCCTCGATACCCGAATTCCCGATGCTCTCAAGGATCTCAGGCCAGACTTTTTCGTGGTGTTTCTTATACTCCGCGATAAGTTGCGGATCGTCTTGCAGATCGAGCGTCAGGCAATATCGTCGGCTCATGGCACCTTGTGTGACTCAAAATGCCGCTTCGCGGTAGCGGCAGGACCCTCACGCTACATCTGATCGGTCTTTTCGCGCAACCCCGGGAACGAGCACGCAATACCTTAATTATCGCGCAATCCCGGGCATTTCAGGAGGCCCGAATTGATACGTCAGCGCCCCTGGATACCGTAAAAACACGCTGCATTTTCGCCGAAAATTGCCTGACCCACTTTGCGTTTTTGGGCGTCCACAGCGTAACGCCCGGCGATGTAAGCTTCGACAAGTTGTTTCACCTGGTTGTAAGTTCCGGCGATCAGACACACCGGCCAATCCGAACCGAACATCAACCGGTCGGGACCGAAGGCATCAAACACGACATCGAGATACAGCGTGAAGTTCTCCGGGCGCCAGGTGCGCCATTCCGCTTCGGTAATCAGGCCGGAAACTTTGCAATACACGTTGGGGCTGGCCGCGAGGTCGCGCATGTGTCGAGCCCAAGAATCGATTTCCTTAGACTTGATCAGCGGCTTTGCCATGTGATCCACCACGAAGGGCTGCTCGGGCATGCGCTTGGCGAGTTCAACTGCCGCGGGTAACTGCTTCGGATAAATCAGAATGTCGTAGGTAAAATGGAATTCTTTCAAGCACGCGAGGCCGCGGAGAAAATCCTCGTGCAGCAAGAAACGATCGTCCGGCTCGCCCTGAACGATGTGACGGAAGCCGCGCAATTTTTCGTATCGCGAATATTCACGCAGACGATCGCGCACGTTGGCTGCGCGCAGATCTACCCAACCGACGACGCCGGCAATTTTCTTGTGCATCACCGCGAGGTTCAGCAAAAACGATGTTCCCTTTTCACTTTGGCTCGATTGCACGGCGATCGAAGCATCCATGCCATTTGCCGAAAGCTCGCGCGCGAGTTCCTCGGGCAGAAAGTCTCGACGCAGCACGGCCATGTCGTCCGTGACCCATGAAAACTCCGGCGGGTCGTATTTCCAGAAATGTTGATGCGCGTCGATGCGAATCATAAATGATGGCGTTCGGCCAGGCTCGAGCGTGCGCGCTCAGCCGCGAAGTGTGAGGAATCCTCCATCGACCGAATAATCCGCGCCGGTTATGAACGAAGCCGCATCCGAGCAAAGAAATAGCGCGAGCATCGCGACTTCTTGCGGCTCACCCATGCGGCCGATGGGCTGAGCCATCGATAAGCGCTTCATCATTTCCTCTTCACGCCCCGGGTACTGCTTCTTTACAAAATTGTCGACGAATGGCGTGTGCACGCGCGCCGGCGAAACGCAGTTGCAACGAATCTTGTCGCCGATGTAATCCCTGGCCACCGAAAACGTCATGGCGCGCACCGCGCCCTTGCTCATCGAATAGGCAAAACGCTCGGCAATTCCGGCCGAAGCGGCAATGGAGGCAAGATTCAGGATCACGCCGCCGCCATTTTGTTTCATGGACGCGATGCAGGCGCGCATGCACAGATAGACGCTCTTCACATTGACGCGATACAGCGCATCGAAATCTTTTTCGCCCGTCTTCTCCATGTCGCCGATGAATGCGATTCCCGCGTTGTTCACCAGAATGTCCACCGGGCCCTGCGCCAAGATATTGGCGAACACACTGTCGACACTGGCGGCATCGCCAACGTCGCAAGTGTAGGCGACGGCGCTCTCGCCGCCGATTTCCCGCACCGCGTCCTCGGCGCCCTTTTGGTCGAGATCCAAGATCGCGACCTTCGCGCCCCGTGCTGCGAAAGTGCGCGCGATCGCGCGGCCGATTCCCCTGGCCCCACCGGTGACAACGGCCGTCTTTCCATCCAATCGAAAAACCTGCGACGCGGAATCGGCAAGACTCAAAGTGAAACTCCTCTCTTCCACGGAATGAAATCGTCTTGTGCCAACATTTCGGCTTTCGTGCGGACTTCTCCGGAAGCCACGCGAATCACAGTCTCAAGCAACGCGTCGCCTGTTTGCTCGATGGTGCTTTCTCCGGTGATGACTCCGCCCGTATCGAAATCAATGATGTCGCTCATGCGCTGGGCCAGTGGCGTATTCGATGAAATCTTGATCACCGGCACGATGGGATTGCCAGTCGGCGTGCCCAAGCCCGTGGTAAACAACACGACGTTCGCGCCCGCGCCCACTTGCGCGCTCACAGCTTCCACGTCGCTGCCTGGGGTGCATTGCAGATTCAGGCCCGGCTCGCTCGAGTATTCCGGGTAATCGAGCACCGCGGTGACGGGCGAAGTCCCGCCCTTTTTCGCCGCGCCCGCGGATTTCATCGCATCCGTAACCAAGCCATCGCGAATGTTCCCGGGGGACGGGTTCATGTCAAAGCCCGAGCGCACGGCCTTGGCGCGCGCGGCGTAATCCCGCATCAATTGAATGAAGCGATCACCCACTTCCTTGCGCACGGCGCGGTGAATCAGCTCCTGCTCGACGCCGCACAGCTCCGGAAATTCCGACAAGATTCCCCGGCCGCCCAGCGCGGCTACGATATCCGCCACGTGCCCCACCGCGGGATTCGCCGAGATGCCGGAAAATCCATCCGAGCCGCCGCATTTCAAGCCGAGCCACAGATGCGACAACGCCACCGGTGTGCGCCGCGCGCGATCGGCGTCAACCAACCCGAGGAACGTTTTCTGAATTGCCGCGGACAACATGGCCGATTCCGACGCGCTGCGCTGCTGTTCAAAAATGAAAATCGGTTTCCCGAGCTTGGACGCGCGCAGCGCAATCTGCTCCTGAAGAATCGAAACCTGCGCATGCTGGCAGCCCAGGCTCAGTACGGTCACGCCGGCCACGTTCGGATGGTGAATGTAATCGGCAAGCAGGCCGCACAGATTCCGCGCGTCTTCGCGCGTGCCACCGCAGCCCGCCTGATGCAGCAAGAATTTGATTCCGTCCACATTCTCGAAAACCGGCGGCGCAGCCGCGCGGGCCATGCTCGCGGAAAACGGAAAATTGGTAACTTCTCCGGTCTTACCGGCGCGATAAAGACCCACAAGATCCGCCACGTATCGTCTGTAAATCTGTGGCGCGGCGAAGCCCAATTCTTCTTCAAACGCCTGCTTTAGCACCAACAGATTCCGATTCTCGCAAAACACCATCGGCACAACCAACCAGTAGTTGCGCGTGCCCACTTGTCCATCCGCGCGCAGATAGCCCGGGAATGTCCGCGATTTCCACTTCGAAACGTCGGGTGGCTGCCAGTGAAAGGATCCCGATTCTTCATGGAATCCGGCCGCATCGTGCCGGATGTTGATGGTTGTGATGGCCGCGCCTTGCGCAATTGGCGCGGACGCGCGGCCCACCATCACGCCATACATAAAGATTGGATCGCCCGGCGCGAAGGCCTTCGCCGCGAATTTGTGCTTTGCCGGAACGTCGGTCGCAAGAACGTATGTCTGGCTCTCCACGCGGACTGAATCGCCCTGTTTCAAATCAGTGAGCGCGATGATTACGGTATCGCGTGGGTCCAGACGCAGCACTCTATCTTGCACGCTGTCTTGCATCACAATGGTCTCTGCCTTACGTGCTCAATCAGAATTGGGACGTACTCTTTTTTGGAGCGGCTCCAAGTAGAGCCTGCGCCCGATGGAGCCGCGCCCGAAAGGTTTAGTCGCGCCGAGTGACAACGCTCTCCACGGCACCGTCGGTCAAGGAAAGCGGCGTGCCGCCCGCGGTGTAGCGATTCCGAAGCAACTGCACGTTGTCATTTTGCTTTCCTGTCACTTCTACGAGCGGATCATTGCCAGGGGCGGCGGAACAAGACTCAACGACGGCGTTCTGCACGCCGTCCAATCGAATCACAGGCTGGCCCGGATTCGCTTTGTTCGTGCGAAATCGAAGTAGATCGATGTCGCGCGTATTGCTCACGGCGATCGACGGTCCGGCGTCCGCGTTGACGATCACGTTCTCTATTGTGATGCCCGTGGCTTCCGTGCACACCGCGCCTGAAGCAGCCGCTTCCACGGAGATATCGCGGAGATAGACGTTCTGTATCGGGCTCTCCGGCAAGCCTTGTATGGCGATTGCGCGCTTCACTTTATTGGCCGTAACGCCGGAAAAATACACGTTGCGAATCGTGGGCGTGGTCGCGTCAAAGGGCATCGCGTGACTGGCGTCGCCGGATTGATAGAGCAGCGTCAGCATCACTGGCTCCTGCTCGATATTCCGCATCACCCAATTTACCGCGCGAATGTCCTCAATCACGTTGCCGCGGCCGCGCGCGCTCTTGATGTAAAGACCGCGCACCGTACCGTCGCACACGCAATTGCTGGATGTAACGTTGCGCACGCCGCCCGCGGTCTCGCTGCCGATGCCGACACCGGCGTGCCCGAATCCGAAATAACAATTCGTCACAACCACTCCCTCGCAGGGCGCGAACGGGTGATCGGGAATATATTTGTAGCCGGACTTCAGTACAATGCAATCGTCGCCGGTGGAAATGTAACAATTCGAGATGCGCACGTTGCGGCACGATTCCGGGTCGATGCCATCGGTATTCGGAGAGAATTGGGGATTGACGATGCTAACGCCGTCAATCAGCACATTTTCGCAATCCACCGGATGAATGTTCCACGACGGCGAATTCACGATTGAGAGATCGCGGATCACAATATTTTTCGAGCGGTATAAATTGATTATGCGCGCGCGGGGCCACGCCAGCGGCGAGCCCGGCGGATTCTCTGGCTCGCGGCCCATCAGGTTCGCTTGGCGGCGTAAAGCCATCGTTTTGCGAAAAGCGTCCCACCAGATCTGACCTTGACCGTCGAGCGTGCCACGGCCCTGGATCGTTACGTTCTCAAGATCGGAGCCGGTCAAAAGAGATGCAAATACTGTGCGGTCCAAACCCTCCCATCGTCCCGCCATCGTTGGATAATCGCTGAAGTTGCCGCTGCCAAGCAGCGTGGCGCCGGCGACGACTTCAAAAACGATATGGCTCTTGAGGAACAGCGGCCCTGTCAGGTACACGCCGGGCGGAACTACTACGGTTCCACCTCCCGCCTTGGAGCACGCATCGATCGCGGCCTGAATCGCCGCAGTGCATAGTGTTTTCCCGTCGCCAACAGCGCCGAATGCGCCCACGCTAAAGATATATGGCGACCCGGCCGTGCCCATCGGAACCGCCGTGGCGCCCTGCGCGCCGTATCGGCCGGCAGCACCGCGCGCGAACAAATCTCCCGCGGGCAACGCTGCGGCGGCGCCCACCGCGAGGCCTTGCATAAATTTTCGACGGGATGAAGACGGTTCGCTTTCAGCGCACATTCAGCCTCCTAATTTCATTAAATCTTGTCACGCGATCATTCGTTTGCGCAAAATTCTCCAACCTTGCCCTCCCGCATCGCGCCGCACTCCATTTACTCGGCGGCCGAACGGAGGCATGGCTGCGCTCGATTCCTCTGCAGATTCAGTCTCGGCGGTTAACAAACGAATGCCGCAACTCCGGGCGATTGTACCAAAAGATGCCCGGACCGTCCTCTGTTGACTGCGCGCTCGACATCAAATTAGGTGCATGCTCCAAAATACATGTTTCACTATGTGAGACGTTAATTCCTGAAGCGCGCGGGCAACGCCGCCGCCGCGCGGGGCATCTTTGGCTTTTCGGGCCTCTTTCGGGTGTGCTCTACCGAGGTTCGGGCCAATTTGGAGCCTGCGGCAATTTGAGCCCGTTCAATATCCGTTCACGCCTCGTGCTTCAGGTGGCCGGGCAGGTCGAGGACCGGAATCACAAGGGGCGCGCCTCCGGGGGAGGGGCGCGGAGATCGCCACAGTTTTCGTATAGTAGTCTTACCGGGATTACCAAATCCGGGGCATAATCTCAGGGCTGCGTGCTCAGGCTCAGGACGTTTCCCGCTGACTTTCTAGGTGCGGGCCAATTTGAGCGAAGCTCCTGCGAACGAGAGCGCCCAGCCAAGCCTCTTCACCGCAGTGAGCGATAGAATGAATCGCTGCCTTATGGGCACGATGCTCCAGGACAGAAAAGTTTAGGCGCACACATAACCGGGTGCGGGCCCCACTGGGGGCCCGCCAATTTAAGGAGTGCCGACAGAAATGATCCGCGGAAGCTGTGCCAGAAAACACCTCGGCGAAGGCTTGAGGTTGATTCCCGAATTTGTCAGCAACAATGCCGTCCAGGTTGCGATCTGCGGCGTACTGTTCTGCGCGCTCGTTATGGCTCCGTCCGCTCGCGCGCAGACAGCCACGACCACTGTGTTTTCGGGATCCACCCCGGATGCCGTGGCCGTGAACCCGGTGACGAACAAGATTTACGTTGCGAATGAAGGCGCCGGTTCGGTCACCGTGATCGACGGCGCGACGAACAACACCACCAGCGTTTCTGTGGGCGCGAGTCCCGATGCCATCGCGGTCGATCCGGTTACGAATCAGATTTATGTCGCAAACCTCGGCAGCGGCACCGTCACGGTGATCGACGGACCGACCAACGCGGCCACCACGCTCACTTTGCCACCCGGAAGCGCGCCGGACGCCATTGCTGTGGACGCCACGACGAACCAAGTTTTCGTCACCAACCAAATCGCCGGCACCGGCAGCGTTACGATCATCAACGGCGCATCGAATTCTCCCGCCGTCACAGCGACCGTCGTCACGTCCCTTACTTTGGCAGCCGGAACTGAGCCTACTGCTGTGGCCATCGATCCCGTCACGAACCTGGCCTACGTCGCCACTGAAACCGGCGCCAACGGTAGCGTGACCATCATCAGTGGCGCGACCAGTTCCCTCTCGGGCACCGTGGCCACCGGAAGCGCGCCTGTCGCGCTTGCCGTCAATTCCATCACGGACACCATCTACGTGGCGAATCAAGCCAGCGGCAGCGTAACGGTGATTAACGGATCGACGAACGGCACGGCCGCCATCGCGGTGGGCTCGAGTCCCTCGGCCGTATCCGTGAATGCCGTAACCAATGTGATTTACGTGGCGAATTCGGGCGGCAGTGGCAGCGTTTCCGTAATCAACGGATCCTCGAACACGGTTACGACGACCATCACCGGCGCCGGAATCGGGCCTTCGCCCTCGGCATTGGCCATCAATGCATCCAGCAACGAGATCTACATCGCGAACTACAGCAACAGCAATGGTAGTGTGAGCGCGATTAACGGCACCACGGATACAGTGTCGGCAACGTTGTCGACGGGTGCCGGTCCCCATTCCTTGGCCGCGAATCCTGTTACCGGCAAAGTTTACGTCGCGAATCTGGGCGGCAACACCGTGGGCGTTATCGACGGCGCCACGAATACTGCGACGCTTGTCACCCTGGGAAGCGACCCCATCGCCGGCACTGCGGATCCCGCGACGAACCAAGTTTTCATTGCGAACTTCGGCAGCTCCGACGTGACCGTGTTCAACGGACAAACCAACGCCATAACCGCCACCGTTCCGACCGGAGCGAATCCCATCGCCATCGCGGACAATCCCGTCACCAGCGAGGTTTACGTCGCGAACCTGAGCAGCGCAAGCGTAACTGCGATCAACGCTGCTATGAGCCCTCCCACGACCGTGAACGTTCCTGTGGGCGCTGACCCAACCGCGGTAGCCGTGAACCCATTGACGAACAAGATCTATGTGGCCAATGAGCAAGGCAACAGCGTCACGGTAATTAACGGTGCGTCGAACTCGGCAGCGACGGTTAGCGTTGGAACCTCGCCCGTCGCCATCGCCGTAAATCCAGTGTCTGACAACGTCTACGTCGTGAATAAGTTGGGCGGCAGCGTGACGGTCATCAGCGGGGCTACGAACGCTACGTCCACTGTGACCGTCGGAGCCGATCCCTCCGCCGTGGCAGTGGACACAGTGACCAACCGGATTTACGTCGCGAACGACGATGGAACCGTCACCGTGATCAACGGTGCGACAAATTCCACTGCGACTGTTCCAATCGGCACAGGAGCCGTTGCCCTGGCGGTGAATCCGATCACGGACATGATTTATGTCGTCAACCAAGGCAGCAGCAACGTGACCGCCATCAACGGCGCGACGAACAGCGCCACGACTATCGTAACCGGCTTGAGCCCGGTCTCGGTGGGCGTGGATCCCGTCTCCAACAAGATTTACGTTGCGAATTCAGGCGGAGGGTCGGTCTCTGTGATCGATGGAGCCACCAATTTCGTGAGTACGGTTGCCGCCGGCATTTCTCCAGCCGGCGTAGTTATCGATCCGATCACGAATACGGTTTACGTTCCGAATACGAGCAGCGGCAATGTGACCATATTCCCCGAAGCCGGCGTGCAATCCGTGCCCTTGACCACCACGATCGCACCGCTCACTGGTAATCAGTCCGTTGGCGCTCCGACATTTAATTTTACGACGTCGAGCACGTTCGCTCCGAACGCTCCCGCCGTGAGCGATGTTTATTTTCAGGTGGACACCTGGCAAGGGCCATGGATCGCGGCCGCAGGCAGCGGAAATACATTCTCAGGCCAGGCGCCGGCGCTCGCCGTAGGTACCCACATTCTTTACGCTTACGCCGCGGATGCGCAGTCTGCCACAGCAAATGGCTCAAGCAGCCCCGCGATCGGGAGCATCGCGGACTACGTGTTCACGATCATTCCCGCGAGCACATCCGTAACGCTCAGTTCGAATGCGGCCAATCCCAACCCCGCGGGCACAAGCGTCACTTTCACTGCGACTGTGACCGCCACCGGTCCGAACGCGCCAACCGGAAGCGTTACGCTCGCTGATGGCTCGACCACTCTGGGCTCGGCTGCTGTGCAGCAAGTTGGCAACACCGTTGTAGCTACGGCAACCTTTTCCACCTCAACGCTGATTCCCGGGCCGCACTCGATCACTGCCATATATAGTGGCGATGCCAACACAGGGGCGAGCGTGTCAGCAGCGTTGCCCGTGACCGTGGGGCCGCAAACGACGACGATCGCGCTCACGTCCGAGCCCAATCCGGCGTTCTTCGGAGGGCCCATCACATTCACCGCGACCGTTACGTCGCAGGTGGGCGGCACGCCAACCGGAACTGTATCGTTCATCAATGCAACAGGGAACACGACTTTGGGTCAAGGGACTCTGCAGGCCAACGGTACGGCGACGTTTTCGACCTCGAGTCTCGCCTTGGGCACATTCAACATCAATGCCTCCTATTCCGGCGATGCCCTGAACCAGCCGAGCACTACCGCCACCGCGCTTTCCCAATCCGTGGGCGCGGCAAGCTTCGTCGTTTCCGCTAGCCCGTCGTCGCAGACCGTCACCCAGGGCCAGTCCGCGCTGTATGTGATCGGCATTCAGCCTGAAGGCAACGTCTCGTCTACGGTCTCGTTCAACCCCAGCAGTTCAACGACGGCGCCCGGCTGCAGCGGCTTGCCCACCGGTGCCACGTGCGTGTTTACGCCGTCTTCGGTAAAACCGGGCACGACATCCACGACCGTATCGCTTGCGATTGCGACAGCCGCGCCCGCAACGTCATTGGTCGTTCCGCCGCCCGGGAGCGCGCCGAACTTCAGATTTGGCGCGTTTGGAGCATTTCTTGCGGCGCTCTTGATTCTCTGCGTCTTTGTAATCGATGGCTTGCGCAGGCGAAGGCGTGGAATGTTCGCGCGATTTGCGATGACGGTCGGCCTGGTGATCGCCATGGGCATGGCGCTCGCGTCATGCAAGAGTTACACCGCCCCGTCTACCGCTGGCGGCACTCCGGCGGGCAGTTACCTGATCACCGTTACGGCCATATCCGGCACTACGACAAGTTCTACGAACATCACGCTTAACGTGGGCGCTGCAAGCACCCCCTAAACAAGGGATAGCGTAACTAGGACGGCACAGAAGTGAGCGCGGCCAGGGTTTGCGGTACTTGCGGTCGCCGTCAGGTTTTGCGATCCATGTAATGTATTTCACTGAGGCCGCGCAGCCGCTCGGCCGCGCTTTCCGGCGTAACATCGCGCTGCGGCGCACCAAGCAGCTCGTATCCCACCATAAATTTTCGCACTGTCGCCGAGCGCAGCAGCGGCGGAACGTAGTGCGCGTGAAAGTGCCACTCGTCATGCGTCTCGCCGTCCGTGGGGCTTTGATGAAAGCCCATCGAGTATGGGAACGGTGATTCAAACAAATTGTCGTAGCGAATCGTCAAACGCCGCAGAAGATCCGCCAGCTGCGATTTCTCCGCATCGCCTAAATCCCCCAAGCTTGTCGCGTGCCGCCTGCTCAACACCATCGTCTCGAATGGCCACACGGCCCAGTACGGCACTAGCGCCACGAAGCCTTCGTTCGCGCATACGATGCGTTCCTGGCGCGCAAGTTCGATTTCGAGATAGCGGCAAAGCAGGCAGGAGCCTTGGCGCTCGCGGTACTCACGCAATGATCGCTGTTCGAGTGCGGGAATATTTGGCAACTCCGCTTCGGCCCAAATCTGGCAATGCGGATGCGGATTGCTCGCACCCATCAAAGCACCGCGATTCTCAAAAATTTGCACGTGCCGCACGAAAGGCAGAGCCCCCAGTTCGCGATACTGCCCGGTCCAAGCTTCTACGATGCGGCGAACCTCTTCGACCGGCATTCGCGGGATCGTCAGATCGTGGCGCGGCGTAAAACACAACACACGGCAGCGTCCGGCTTCGGTGCGAGCCACGATCAAGCCGCCTTCATCAACAGACTCCTGCGGCGCATCTGGCAGCAGTGCCGGAAAATCATTGTCGAACACGAATGTGCCCTGATAGACCGGATTGCGAACACCCTCGGCGCGGGCATTGCCCGGGCACAAATAGCAATTCGGATCGTAATCCAACTCGTGCTCTGCCGGAGCAGTTTCAATCTTGCCGAGCCACGGCCGCTTCGCGCGGTGCGGCGACACAAGCACCCATTCCCGCGTCAGCGGGTTGTAGCGCCGATGGGGAGTCTCGCTCAGAATTTGCTCGGCGATCGGATTCAGTTCGCTGCCCATGTCATTCGCATCTCGCGCTCGATGCATCACTCATTCTCGATACCGCGTTCCGAATCGCCGCGCTCATTCCACACGCCTCGCGCCCTCGGCTGGGTCGCAAATCTGGATATCGGGTTGACGACCCGTCACTTGCTCGTACTCGCGCGCCATGTTCTCGCGGAATCGATCTTCCCTGCCCGCTTCGACCACGTTTATGGTGCTACCGCCAAATCCGCCGCCGGTCATCCGCGCTCCCAAAACGCCTTCCTGTCGATTCGCCAATTCGACCATCAGATCGAGTTCCGGCGAACTGACCTCGAACAGTGTGCGTAAACTTTCGTGCGATTCGGCCATGCGTTGGCCGAATGCGGCCAGGTCGTCCGCACCGAGCGCCCGAACCGCGGCCAAAACGCGCTCATTTTCGGCGACCACGTGCGCCGCGCGCCGGTAGACCACGTCTGGCAACGCATCGCGATGCTTTTCCAACTGTTCCGGGGTGACGTCGCGCAGCGCGCTGATTCCCGTATAGAACGCCGAAAGCCGCGCGACCGCCTCTTCACATTGCGCCCTTCGCACATTGTATTCCCCGGACGAATTCGCATGCTTCACCATCGTATTGCAAATCATCAGGTGCACCGAACTCGGAATCGGCGCCAATTCGTAGCCCAGCGATCGGCAATCCAGCACGATCGCTTTCCCGGCGCGTCCGAACACCGATGCGAATTGGTCCATGATCCCGCAACGCGCCCCAACAAATTCGTTTTCCGCACGCTGCGCCACGCGCGCCAATTCCAAACCATCCGTCGGCGTTCCGTTGATGTCCAAAAGCGCGTAGCCTGTCGCCACCTCAATCGCCGCGGACGAGCTCAGCCCCGCGCCAATTGGCACATCACCATGAATGAACAAATTGGCGCCGCGCAGTTTCACGCCATTTCGCGCGAACACCACCGCCACACCCACGGGATAGTCGCTCCATCCACCGGTTCGCGCGGGCTCGCCGTCCGCGAAATCCCACTCGAACGTTTCGGAAAATTCTTCTGAGTGAACCACAAGCTTGCGATCCGTGCGTGCCGCCGCTGCTATCCAACACGTGCGGCCGATCGCAGCCGGCATCACGAAGCCGTCGTTGAAATCGGTGTACTCGCCGATCAGGTTCACGCGCCCCGGTGCGCGGTACACGCGGGCTTCACTGCCGAATTTCGCACGAAATTTTTCTCGTAATTCGCTCGCTGTGATCATTCTTCCCCGTTCTGAGGATGACTACTCTACATGAAGTTTAGATTTGGCAAAACCACCTCCAGTCGTAGTGCCAATCACTTCACATCCGGTTTCCAATGGAATGGTATGATGCGCCGGTCGAGATAGGCCAAGTCGATCGAGCTATCCGGCGTTCGGCCAGAATCTCCAAGGGGATACGCATGAATCCGAATCGGCGCGCCGCGTTGCGTGCATTTGAAATGGCGCTAACACTTGCATCTCTTGTTTTGAGTTTCTCGCTGTGCGGAAGCGCGCAGTCTCAGCAGGTGGCCGCGACGCCGCCGATGGGCTGGAACAGTTGGAACCATTTCGCCGGGAAAATCGACGACGCTACCGTGCGCGCGCAGGCCGACGCGATGGTCTCCACCGGCATGCGCGACGCCGGCTACGTCTACATCAACATCGACGACACCTGGGAAGGCGAACGCGACGCGCAGGGCAACATTCAACCCAACAGCAAGTTCCCCGACATGAAAGCCCTCGCCGACTACGTGCACAGCAAGGGCTTGAAACTCGGAATCTATTCAAGTCCCGGAGCCAAGACCTGCGCGAAATATGAAGGCAGCCTGAATCACGAAGATCAGGACGCTCAAACTTACGCGAATTGGGGAATCGATTATCTGAAATACGATCTTTGCAGTTACCGGGACGTCATGAAAACCGCCGCTACGCCCGAAGCCGCGCACCAAATGATGGTGGACGCCTACATCAAAATGCGCGACGCGCTTAAAAAGACCGGCCGCCCGATGGTCTACAGCTTCTGCCAGTATGGCGACGGCGCTGTGTGGCAATGGGCACCCGCGGCCGGCGCGAATCTGTGGCGCACTACCGGAGACATCAACGATCACTACGCCCGCATGGAGACCATTGGCTTCGAGCAAGCCGGCCTCTCGAAATACGCCGGCCCCGGCCACTGGAACGATCCCGACATGCTTGAAGTCGGCAACGGCGGAATGACCACCGACGAATACAAAATGCACATGAGTCTCTGGGCTCTCCTCGCCGCGCCTTTGCTTTCCGGCAACGATCTTTCAACGATGTCGCCCGAGACGATCGCGCTGCTCACAAATCGCGACGTCATTGCTGTCGACCAGGATCCCGCCGGCAAGCAGGGCGATCGTGTCTGGGCTGAAGGACCGATGGAAATCTGGTCGAAACCCATGGCCGATGGATCGCAAGCCGTCGGAATGTTCAATCGCCAACAGGGAACGATGACGTTCTCCGTGGATTTCGCGAAGCTCGGCTTCACGGGCAAAGTGAAAGTGCGCGATCTGTGGGCCGGCAAAGATCTCGGCACGATGAGCGGCCCGTACACCGCGACGCTCACCGCGCACAGTGTCATCTTGCTGCGCGTCTGGCCGCAGTGAATTTCGCCGCGCCGGAAACATGCTCTGCTGCGGCTCGAAACGTGTCTGATACAATCCGTTTGGCAAACCGGCTTTTGCGTCTAGGAGGAAGCCAGTGAACCTGCGTCCATCTGCTCGATGCTGGATGATGTTCGCGTCTGCCGCGATCCTCGTGGCGGCCGCCATTCCCGCCGTGGCGCAACAAGTCGCGCCCTCGACAGTGCAACAGTCACAAGCGCCACCCACGGCGCGCCCCGCTCCACCCGCGGCGCAAACGGAATTTGTGCCGGCGTCCCAAGTTTCCCAATCGTTACAACCCAGCGGCGGCGGCTGTCCTGGCACCGTCTTCAAAGTTTTTCAGTTCCCCGCGAACATGATTCCGCGCATTGACGGCAATGCCGGCGATTGGGACATTGTTCCCGACGACTACGCCATCGGCATCGATCGCATGCACGACGACACCGGCAAGCATCCCGCTCCCGATCCGCAATATCTCGATGTGAAAGTGAAAGTCGGCTGGGTGAAAGGCCTCAATCGACTCTATTTTCTCTACCAGGCCTACGACAAATATTGGGATTTCGCGCGCCCCGATTTGCACAACGACACTTTCGAAATCGTCGTTGACGGCGATCTCTCCGGTGGCCCGCTGATCGCCGAACAGCATCCAAACAAAGATCTCAGCCCCAGCGACGCCTTTTTTTCATTTCAAAGCGTTCAGGCGCAGAACTACCACATCTTTACTCCCGCCGTGAATAAAGACTGGACCATGATGTGGGGTCCGCAGCAATGGCTGAAGGAACTGCCGTATTCCAACCACGCTTACAATTACAATTTCAAACCCGGCGAATCCGGCAAACTCACTCTCGAATTTTTCATTACGCCGTTCGACTACGCCGCCGCTGAAGGCCCGCTGCGCTCCGTCGAATCCAATCTTTACGAAAACAAACTGATCGGCCTCTCCTGGGCCGTGATCGATTACAACGACGTAACCAAGGAAGGCAACGACGGCTTCTGGAATCTCTCGAACCAGCACAAAATGTATGGCAACGCTTCCTTGCTCTGTGAATTCCGGCTCATGCCCCTCGAGCCGCAATTCCGCAAAGCTATTGACGCACAATGGTCCTTCACCGTCGTCGATATGGATCGTCGCCTCGTCGCGTTCAAGGATCTCTCCGCTGGCGCCACCTCATGGAAATGGGATTTCGGCGACGGCACAGCCTCAACCGAACAAAATCCAATTCACCAATTTCCGCGGTCCGGGCGCTACACCGTTATTCTCGACATTGCTGGACCCGCCGGAACGTCGCGCCTCTCCAAAGTTTGGGGCGTAAATGTAAAATGACGCGACGCGTAAAAACAAATGTATCTTTTCGCGGAGCGTTATTATTCCGCTCCGTGATTTTGTCCGCGGCCCTGCTCGCCGGGGCGTCCTTCGCCGCCGCACAGCAGCCCTCGCCAATCGCTTCCCTGCCCCACCTGCAAAAAAACGGCAACGTCACGCAGCTCATCGTCGATGGCAAACCCTATCTCGTCCTCGGCGGCGAGCTCCACAATTCAAGCTCTTCCAGCGTGGAGTACATGCGGCCGATCTGGCCCAAGCTCGCTGCGATGCACCTGAACACCGTGCTTACGCCCGTCACCTGGCAGCAAATCGAACCCGCGGAAGGCCGCTTCGATTTCACCGTGCTCGACGGCCTGCTTCGCGACGCGCGAAGCAACAATCTGCATTTGGTCTTGCTCTGGCTTGGCAGTTGGAAAAACTCGAGCTCTACCTACACTCCGGCGTGGGTGAAAAAGGACTTCGCAAGATTCCCTCTCGTTCAAAACAGCGGCGGCCAATCTTTCGAGATCCTCTCCACTTTCGGCGATGCGAGCCGCGATGCCGATGCTCGCGCCTTCGCCGCGCTGCTCCACCACGTTCGTGAAGTGGATTCCTCGCGGCACACGGTCTTATTTATCCAGGTCGAAAACGAAGTTGGCGTCCTCGGCGATTCGCGCGACCACAGCGCCGCCGCAAACGCGGCGTTCAGCCAGCCGGTACCGAAAGAGTTGATGGCCTATCTCGCCGCGCACAAAGACGCTCTGTTGCCCGAATTTCGCAAAGTCTGGGAATCCGCCGGCGCAAAAACTTCCGGCACGTGGCGGGAAGTTTTCGGCCCCGGCGCTGCCGACGAGATTTTCATGGCTTGGAATTACGCGCGCTACATCGATCACGTCGTGGCCGCCGGCAAAGCCGAACTCCCGCTTCCGATGTACGTCAACACGTGGATCGTTCAACCCGAAGACAAAGGTCCCGGCGATTATCCAAGCGGTGGCGCCGTCGCCCAGATGCACGACGTCTGGCAAGCCGCCGCGCCTCACATAGACCTGCTAGCGCCCGACGTTTACTTGCCGAATTTTCCCGACATCATCGCCAGCTACAGCCGCAACGCCAATCCGGTATTTATCCCCGAATCCATCGCCGGTGCAGTGGGCGCCGCGAATGCGTTTTACGCCATCGGGCAATTCGGCTCCATCGGCTACTCGCCTTTCGCTATTGATACGAAGCCTGATCCCGACGCGCCGATTTCCCAGGCCTATGCGGCGCTCTCCGCAATGGCGCCCGTGATCCTCGCGCACCAAGCCAGCGGCACGATCGCTGGCGTCTGGCTGTCGAAGGATCGCCCATCGCAAGACGTCACCCTTGGCGGCTACACGCTTCATTTCGCCCTGCGGGTCGCCCGCCAGTCTACAACTGTCCCCAATCTTGGATACGCGATGGCAATCTCGACCGCGCCCGATGAATTCGTCGTCGCCGGTGACGACGTGCAAGTCACGTTCACTCCCAGCACGCCCGGTCCGCCCGTCGTGGGCCTCGCCAAAGTTGAAGAAGGCACTTTCCAAGACGGGCGGTGGATCGCCGGCCGCTGGCTCAATGGAGACGAAACTCAATTGCGCTACGATCTTTCCGCCGCGGCCGCGCAGAATTTGTCCGGCGAAGCGCTGATGTTTCCCGCCGCCGGCCCCGCCATCCAGCGAGTCCAGTTGTATCGATATCCGTGAGCGCCTCAATTCATGATCGCTAATTCCATGCTTTGCACCCGTGATCGGATTCTTTCTTCGGCCGCGCTCTTCCTTCTGCTGTGGCCTGCGGCGCGCGCATCCGCCCAGGCATTGCCTGCGGCGCCCGTGCCCGCACCCGCGCCGATGAGCCTGAATTTTTCGTTCGGCCCGCAATCTCCCGCGCCCGGCGCCACGCAAGTTCTCGAGACCACAATCTATTCAAATGACCACGAATACGGATTCGAGCCCGGCGCCCAAGTTACGTGCGCCGCCGGCAGCGCTTCCACAAACAACCAGGGCGCCGCGCCGCGCGGATATTGCACCAGCGACAAGCCGTTCTTTTTCTCTGTGAACGTCCCCGAGGGCGATTACGACGTCACTTTCACCCTCGGCGATCCACAGGGCGAATCGCTCACCACGGTCAAGGCAGAATCGCGCCGCTTATTGCTGGAAGCGGTGCAAACCGCCCGCGGCGAACTTGCTACCCGCACCTTCACCGTCAGCGTGCGCTACCCTGAAATCGCGGGCGACGGCCAGGTATCGCTCAAGCAGCGCG
>JBAQYV010000057.1:0-2899 GCA_049790315.1 Candidatus Acidiferrales bacterium
GAGATCGTAGTCGTGCGAGGATTCGATCTCGGCTGAGATGATGTCGCCGGGTCGCGCGGCGCCTGCGGACGTTTCGATGTCGGTGAGAATGAGTTTGCCGTCGATTTCGGGAGCCATGGTTTGAAGGCGCGCTTCCCAAACCAGATCGTTTTCTTTTGACGGGCCTTCGACGAGAGCGGTGACGCGCTTTCCGACGAAGCGGCGCAGATTGCGCGCGGAAATTGATTTTTGAATTGCCATGAGCTTGTCGCGACGCTCAGTGATGATCGCGGGATCGACTTTGTCGCGCGCGTCGAGGGCGTGGCTGGCCGCGGTCTCGACATCGGAATATGCGAACACGCCCATCCAATCGAATTTCGCGGCGCGGACGAAATCGCACAGCTCGCGGAAATCGGCGCCGGTTTCGCCGGGGAAGCCGACGATGAAGGAGGTGCGAATCGCGACGCCGTCGATCGTGCGGCGCATGCGTTCGAGCAACTTAAGAAACGCATCACCTGAGCCGCCGCGCTTCATGCGCGCCAAAACATTGCGGCTGGCGTGCTGCAGCGGCATATCCAGATATTTCGCAAGGCGCGGACGCGCAGCAATCGTATCGAGCAAACGCTGCGTGACGCGGTTCGGATAAATGTACAGGACGCGAACCCACTGCAAGGCTTCGATTTCCGAAAGCCGATCGAGCAGCAGCGGCAAGCCGTCCTTTAGACCGAGATCTTCGCCGTACGACGTTGTGTCTTGTCCGATCAGCGTCAGTTCGCGGACGCCGGCATCGGCCATGCGCTCGGCTTCTTTGGCGACAGATTCCAATCGGCGGCTGCGGAATTTTCCGCGCAACTGCGGAATGATACAGAACGTGCAGGGATGATCGCAGCCTTCCGCGATTTTCAAATAGGCCGCGTGGCGAGGCGTGGTGAACAGACGCGGCGTGAGATCGTGATAGAGATAGTCAGGCCCGGCTTCCGTGTCCGACGCAAACGATTCGCCGCGCACGGCTTCCAGCACGCGTTCAACTTCGCCAGTACCGATCACAGCGTCCACTTCCGGAATTTGCTTTTTGATTTCGTCGCGGTAGCGCTCGACCAGACAGCCGGCCACGATCAATTTCTTCGCCGCGCCGAATTTTTTATATTCGGCCATTTCCAGAATGGCTTCCACGGATTCGTGTTGCGCGGACTCGATGAAGCTGCAGGTATTGACGACCAGCACTTCGGCTTCTTCGGCGCGCGGGGTGAATTCATAGCCGTGGCGCGCCAAAATGCCCATCATGACCTCGCTATCGACGAGGTTCTTCGGGCATCCGAGGCTGATGAATCCGGCTTTCGGCATAGGGAGGCGCGCCGACTGGCGTGGGCGCGATTGAGACAGTTTAGCACAACGCGTGCGGCGGGCTGGATCTGCAACGCGCGGACGGGTAGATCGAGATTGGGGGAAGTCAATGATTGCCAGGGACTTCGCGGATTTGGGAGTGGTGCAAGGTTTAGGTTGAAGGGAGGGGGTACATACACCCCGGTACCCAGTTTGTAAATCGATGTGAACAAAGGACTTCCGGGAAAAGTGTGTACGAGCAGTGCGGAAGTGACTGAAAATAAAATGGTTGCGCGGACTCTGCGAAGTGATCGATGGAGGAGCGGATGATGGAAGCGGAATGTGTGGCGCCTGATATTTGGCGGATCGAAGAGAGAATTGCGCGATCATGGAATCATTTTAACATGGCGTCCGGCTAAACGTTTATCGGTTACCTGTGAGTATTATTTCGAATAGGCGGAGGGCGCGCGTCGGTCGGGTGGCGCACTCGGAATGAGGCGATTGGAAATGTCTGGCTGAGAATGGCAGGGGCGCTTTGTTGAAGGCCGGCGATGGCCTAAAGGTCGCCGCTAGGAAAGACGAGAGCCACGGTAGCAGGAGCGCCCGCGTCCGAAGTCGTTGGTGACACAGAAGAGGGATTCTTCGACTGTGAGGCGACTCGTCCGCGCGGACGCGGACGAGGGGAGAAAGAGTCGCCTCTCCGCTCAGAATGACACGGGTTTTTGGGTGCGCGCCGGGAGTGATTCCCGCGACAACGGCGGGCGACCGGGTGGGGACAATTCGTGGACCCGCAGATAATGAAGCGATTGGCTATCTTTGACCGAGAACGGTGGGAGCGCCATGTCGAAGTTGATAGAGCTTGATTGCGACCCTTGGCAGGCCGACGTGCGACGGCGCGCTATAGAATTAGGGTGGTGACTTGGGCGGGGCGGGGGCGGGCTGAGGCGCGGATGCGGGCGAGGAGTATGCGCAATTGGCGCCGATCGGGATGGGCGCCGCCGAAACGGGCGGCTTGATACAAAGTAGTGAGTTCGTTGACAGGCGCGGCGATTTCGCCGAGGCCCACGGAGGCGGCGAATTCGAGCGCGGTTTGGGCTTCGTCTTTTTTCATGCCGCGGCGTTCAAGCATGCGCAACATCTGCGCGTAGTAGAGCGTCGCGAGATGAGCGGAGACGGCGCCGCGTCCGCCGGCGTGAAGCTGCCAAAAGCGCAAGGCGCGCGGGCCGAGCTTCCACGTGAGTAGCGCGGCGATAACCGCGATCAGAACAAGCCAGAGCGATTCGCGGTGCGGCCAGCGCAGCGCGCGGATTTGCCAGGCGAGCATCCAATTGGTGGCGTTGAGGCGGGCGGCGCCGACGCGCTCAATCCAATGATCGGTCCACGCGCGTGACGCGCGCTGCACTCCCTGCGCGAGTTGAAATTGATGCGAGAAATCGTAATTGATGACCCACTCGCTCCAGCTCACCTGAAACCAATCCCAATATTGAGCGAGATGAGAGCCGAAACTCATGGCCGGCTCTTCCGATGGCGGAGTGGGATCGAAAGTGATCCAACCGTAGCCGGGAAAATAAACTTCGACCCAACTGTGAGCGTCGCT
>JBAQYV010000058.1:0-10425 GCA_049790315.1 Candidatus Acidiferrales bacterium
CGGCGGGGTTGGGACAGTACCCATAAAAAATAACCCCGCCCGAGAGCCTTGCGGCTAGTCAAGCGGGGAGCAATTCAAACAATAGTATACAGCACGACAGGAATCAGCGCAAGCAGACGCAGAGTCCCGTAGCGGGCTACTTTGGGTCCTTGTTATTAACCGGTCCACTTGAAAGGTCCTGCAGGGAGATGCTGATGCCGCCGTATTGGACGACCCGGAGGTAGATATCTGAGTATCGATCAAATGTTACGTCGAGATGCGATGGAGTTACCCATTTCATCGTGAGATCAATCGTCCCCCCAGCGTTGGCGGTGTTGTCCAGAACGTAGGGACGGGGAACTGGACCAAGGCAATTGAACCCTAGACTTCCGTCGGAGGCTGTGAGGCATTGACCTTAGACAGGTACACCACGGTAGTAATATCGGCCGATCCGAGCCCGCCGTTCTGTATCGTGCGAGCACTGGCAATCCAAAGCCTGTCTGGAGAGGGGACTTCCGCTTTCCAAACCGTCAGGTCATCAAGGCTGGGGCGACAGCCAGACAGTAAGATGCTGATTCCAGAAATTATGAGCGAAATCAACTTGAGTGAAATTTTGCGGTTCACCTACGCCGTTCCTCGTGATTCAAAGTACCCACTACTCAGAGTCCGCGTGCGGTGAAGCTAAACTGGGCGTCCGAGTTCCGCGAATGGAAGATGACCGTTATCTCCGCGCCGCCGGATGCGCATCCAGAAAATCCAGCGCCGCCACGCGCGGCACCGGAATCGCTTCCGGCGCATCCGCAAAATTCATCAGCACTTGGTGTTGCGCATCGAATGCCGGCCACACAGGCAACCCCGTCCCATTCGGATTCCCGGTCGCCGCAAAATTAAACCAATACCCCGACATCTGATCCGCAAGCCGGTGATCCACTTCCGTCCACGGCCAATTTCTCAAATGTTGGTTATCGAACACATACATCAGTTCGGAAGCGTGGTACGCGCCAAATTGAGAGTTCGGTCCTTCGCTAAAATTCGCATCCGGCGGCTCTGGCAACGAGTGGCTCCATCGATACAAATAGACCGGCGATTTGCCGGTCGCGTTCGCCAGCCGCGCCAGAGCGCGCTCGTTCGCTGCCACACGTTCAGTAAATTGCCGATAAGCTGACGCGGTCGCTTCCGCGTCCGTGCTCGCGGGAAAGAGCGCCAGGTACGCTCCAGCGTCGGCGCCATATGTACTTTGCGCTTTCGCCTGTGCAGCCGCGGCCGTAGTGGCCATCTTGCTCAAGCCACCTTCATTCGAGGTTGAGCCCACGATCATCGGCACATCGATTTGTTTCCCCGCGCGATAGATCGCCGCGGGATCGTCCGGAATCACGTAGCCATCCACAATCGGGTGAGCCGGGGCGGGCCCCGCAATCAATTGATCCGGCCTCAGCCGCCGCAAATCGGCCAGGTTTTTTGCGCCCATGGATGTTGCCCAGGCCACGCCGGCGGCTTCCGCGTCGGCTAATTTTTGAGGTGGCTGTCCCAGCCCACCGCTTTCCGCGATGGCTCGCTCGAAAAGCCCCGCCGCCAGCGGCGAAACCGTCAAGTCGGTCACGGACATCGCGCCCGCCGACTGCCCAAATATCGTCACATTGTTTGGATCGCCGCCGAACGCCGCGATATTCCGCCGCACCCATTCCAGCGCCGCGATCTGATCCAGCAGTCCGTAATTTCCGGACGCATGATGATCCGACTCCGCTGAAAGTTCCGGATGCGCCAGAAATCCAAGCGCCCCCACGCGGTAATTGAACGTCACCACTACCGCGCCCTTCTGCGCCAGATCGTCGCTCCAATAAAGTCTCTCCATTCCCGAGCCGTGATCGAATCCGCCGCCGTAAATCCACACCATCACCGGCAATTTGTCGCTCGCCTCGCGCGCCGCCGTCCACACATTCAGAGTCAGGCAATCCTCGTTGATCGTTTGCGGACCTGGATCGATGTAAGAGATGGACCCCGGATGATGCAGGTGCTGCGGGCAGATCGCGCCAAAATGCGTCGCGTCCAGCGCGCCCTTCCACGGCGTCGCGGGTTGCGGTGCGCGCCAACGCAAATCGCCCACCGGCGGCGCCGCAAACGGAATCCCCTTGAAAGCGCGCACACCCGGCGCCGTCCCCATCGCGCCAGACACCATCCCGCCCTCAGTGCGCACCACCAACGGTGGTTTAGCCGATCCCGCCGGCCCTTGCGCCGCTGCAACAGCCACAGCACTCACGCCCAGCAACGCGATCAACGCAAATCTCATTGGAAGCGATCCCCCGATCTTGTTCTCAAGCTCGCAAATCGTACGCCCCTACAGCCGTCGCCACAACGCATTTGCCGCCGCAGACCGCACCGATCCTGTTCGAATAAATAGAGTAATTGCGGCAGTCGTCGCGTCTCGCCGGCCTCGCATTTCATTGTAGCGGCGGAGCTTGCCTCTGCCCATCTTGCCCGTGACGCACACCATTTCGAATACTCATTTAGTTATTGACAATATGGTGCTATTCTGCTAAGCTTGTTCATGTTCGTTCGCGCCACGTCCGAATCGTTATCCGTCTCCGCAGCCCAGTTTCCTGCCCATTCACCAGCATTCCACGAAATCGGAACAACCCCTGCATTTTCAATCGATTCCGCACTCCTCACACACACATTTCCTGTAAGTCCTGTGTACACAATGAATTATGAACTGGGTACGGGGGTGTATACCCTCCACCCTTTTCCAGCCTCGACCTTCGCGAAACTGCCTGTCATCAGCCACTTAGCGCACAGGCCTTACGGGGCATTCCCCGTCGGCCCGCAAATCTCGCGAATAAAATAATGCGCCTTATCCACATTCGCCGGCACCGCAACATCGAAAAACCCCACCATCATTTCGTCGTATGTCTGATCGCCCCAGCGCACCGCCGAATCCGGATCGGGATTGTGCAGGTTATTTTTCGAGTTGTCGTACCACGCCACCGCCTGCAGTATCGTCCCGGCCTTCAACGGCAGCGGCCGCGCGAGTCGATAACTCAACTGCCAGTAAAAATCGTAATTCACGCGCAGCAGCGGCTCGGTCGTGTCGTCGGTGTGCAGAATGTTGTACTCGAATCGTTTTCCCCGCAGATGCATGTGCGGAAAAAAACTCAGCAGCACGGCGTCCTGCGGCAGCGATCCATGTACTTCCACGCGAAAATCCGGTACGCCCGGCGGAATCACAAATCGATCATTGGTCAATTGCAGCGTCAGCACGCGTTGCTTCGGCGCTTGCTTCGCAAAGATCAGCCCGATGCTCGTTTGATCCGTCGCGCGATGTCCGTGCGTAGTGTAGTGCATCTGAAACACAAGGTCGGATCCCGCCGGCACGAATTTCGCCATCCCCGCGGGCCAGTTGTCCGGCGAACTCCCCGGCGCGTAAACCAGCAAAATGTCTGCCGTCGTCATGTGCGTATCCAGGCGATCCTGTTCGTCCGTCATGTCCGCCGCCGTGAAGGGCACTCCGATCGGCGCGTGCCGCAGCCAATCCGATCCCGGCGGACGCACATACACCACTGCGTGATGCACATTTTCGCGGCTGCTGGGCCGAATCTCCGACATGCTCACCCATTTGCCTTCGGTGAATCCCGTGCGCACGATTTCATACGTGTACGCCACGTCGCCTTCGGCCGGCAACGCGACCGGCGCCGGCATCCGAAAGACAACGTCGGGCTGAGGAATTATCCAACCACGCGCGAATTTTGGCGGAGCCGGAGCGTCGTGCGGATCGCCGGCCGGCGCTCCCGATTTCGCCCACGCGACGAGCGTCGCGATCTCCCGCGGAGTAAGCGAAGGATCGTTCGAGAAGTGTCCAACCTTCGGATCGGCGAACCACGGCGGCATTCGTCGCGCCGCGACGGACGCCGCGATGGCGCGCGCATTCGCTCGCGCCTGATCGTAAGTCATCAGCGGCATCGGCCCGATCTCGCCCACGCGATGGCAAGCCTGGCACCGCGCCTGCAAAATCGGCAGCACATCGCGGTAGAACGAAGGGGAATCGGTTGGAGCGAGCGATGCGAAATAATCCTGCCGTGCCGGCGACGCCCAAACCGAGAGCGCCAGAACGATCGCGATCAGGGCGGCGAATGGGAGAACGATTTTCACGATAGAGGTTTGATGTCTACTCGGGGTTTCCGCGTTGCGCTAAATTGCGCGTCACGCCATGGCGGTCACACGCGAGCTTGTTGCGCCACCTTGCGGACGCGCAGATTGGCCGCACGCCGGACGATTGCGCCAAGTTTTGGCACGCGATCTATCGATGCGTCGAATCCGTCTGCGGACCCACGACCGGCGTCCTCGCCAATTCCACGCCCGTCACGAGTGCATTCCTGATTTGCCCGAACAGATCTGTGAGCGTGTTTGGCGTGTGCGGAATCAGGATCGCGTTGGTGTGATCGTTCGCGGCAATTTCCTTCAACGTGTCGAAATATTGCGTCATCAAGACAAGCTGCATCACGTCCTGCGGCGTCGAGCCCTGCACCGCCCTGGCGAAATCTTCAACGGAGTCCTTCAATCCGGAAATAATTGCCTTCCGCTGATTCGCGATGCCTTCTCCTTGCAGCCGTTTCGATTCCGCCTCGGCTTCCGCCTGCTTCACCAACAGCAACTTATTCGTCTCCGCGCGAGAAACCGTCGCCTCCCGCTCGCGCTGCGCGGCGTTAATGTCGTTCATCGCCGCCTTCACCTTCTGGTCGGGCACGATATCGGAAATCAAAACTTTCACGATCGAGTATCCATATTCCTTCATCGAGCCGTCGAGATTGTCCCGCAGGTCGTTTGCGATGTCGGCCTGATTCAGGAACGTGTCGTCCAGTTTCATTTTCGGCACGTGGCCCAGCACCACGTTGTAAACCATGGATTCGATCTGCTTCACTGGGTTCGTCAATTTGTAGAACGCGGACTCCACACCATCTGGCATAACCTTGTATTGGATCGACACCGGAATCTGCACGAAAACGTTGTCCTGTGTCTTCGTTTCCACCTGCACGTCGAATTGCTGCACCTTCATGCTCATGCGATAGATCACGGTCTCGATCAGCGGCGTTTTCCAGTTCAGCCCTGGGCCCGCGACGCGCGCGAATTTCCCCAGCCGCTGCACCAAGGCCACTTGCGACGTCTGCACCGTGAAGAACGATCCGAACACGATGCTCAGCACGAAGAGAATGAAAACGATGACCAGGAACAGAATGACGCCCGATGTTGCGTCCATGGTTACTCTCCTTTTTCTCGAGGACAGCGGGATTCTACATGAGTTTCATCCGCTTACCCAAAAGGAGTGTTGGGGAGATCGCTCTCCAGGAATCGCAGGGAATCCGCGATTTGTTAGCGCGCGCCTGCGCCCTCTTCGATCGCGCCGCCCCGCCAGATGGCGCAGCAGGATGTGAAGATTGCCGCAAGCTAGCCGAGATCTGGAAGCTGTTGAATTAGACAGATTGGCGGCGTGAAAGGAAGAGTTGCAGGAACAATCCTCCGGCGAGCAGCAAGGCTGCAGGTAGCAATACGAACGCGCCTAGCCCGCCGAGGAATGAAGAGAGCATGTAACCGCGAGCAAACGGATCGCGGATATTCAAAACCAGCGGGAATGCCACCATGAAAAATACGAGAAACGGCACGACGGGGAAAATGGCGCACGACAACATCGCACGGAGCGTGCCCCCTGCGCGCCGTGAAAAGAATGCCCCGGTTGCCCCGGCAAAAGGCAGCAACACCAACCATGGAACGAATTCGGTCGCGAGGGTTGGAAACAATCGGGGCATGCCGTCATGCGTGATAATCCCACTCGGATGGCCGAAAATCCGCAGGGAAAGCGAATGCATCAACATCAGTAATCCCAGGAAAAGCGCAAACGTAATAATACAGGGCAGCCATAACTGCATGACGCGTTTCGGCATGACATTTTCCTTCCTTCGAGCGATCAGAATTTTGCGGCGAAGTTCGCGCCAGTTTTTCACTTCGTCCACACAGCGCTGCGCCGCGTCGTCCTCCGTAAGCCCTCGTGCGCACAAGTTTTCGTACACATCTTCCAGATGCGTCGCAAGTTCCGCGATCACGTCCTCGCGGTCGCACGGTTCGAGCGCGAGAACCGCAAGTTCGCGGCCCACAAGTTCGTGCCAATCACGCATGCGGCGCCTCCGTCAGACTCTGCAGCGCGCGAAAGAGTTCCGCCCATTCCTTGCGAATCGGAGCCAGTTCCTTTTTCCCTTGCGGAGTAAGACTGTAGCAACGCCGTCGTCGCCCGGAATCGCTTGTCTCCCACGCGCCGCGAACCCAGCCGCGTTTCTCCATGCGATAGAGAAGTGGATACAGCGAGGCCAGCGTAAAATGAAGCGCACCGCGCGTTTGCTGTTCGATGCGGCGCGCCATTTCATAACCGTGCAGCGGTCCCTCTTCAAGAACGCTGAGTACGGCGAGTTCCGCAGTGCCGCGTTTAATGCCCGTGCTGATCATAATGCCTCCCTACATGTAGGATTCTTATATATGCGAAGCGAATTGGCAATGGAACCAAAGTACCAGTGTTCCGGTCCATTTCCGCGATCAGCATTGTTGGCGGGGGGCCTTACGTTCGGTCGGACCGGGCGGCTCATTCGATGGACAATAAAAATGTTTCTTTTCGGGACGACACCCCAGAAAACCACTTGACAACATCTTGCGCTCACGGCAGTATTGCCCCCGCGCCTGTTTCTGCCTTTCCCCTTCGAAGTATCGAGTTCCTCATATCCGCATGCCGGAATAGTCTGCGAGGACCGGTGTCGGAACAAAACGGTAATAACAGCACGGTAGAAGCTGAATTGGATCGCGAAGTCATCCGCTGCAAAGTGTGCGGGCTTGTGCAGTACCGCACGCGCGTGGGCAACTGCCGTCGTTGCCTCCGCCTGCTGCCTCCGCGTCTGGAATATCTTATTCCACCGCCGGAGCAGCAGGAGCTACCGGGTGACGATAGGCAGCTCTTCGAGAAGTGGCCGAACCGCGAGACGGTGGAGAACATCGGGCAGCGTATCCGTCAGTTGCGCGAATCGCGCGGGATGACGCAGAGCCAGCTCCAGGCGCGCTCACGGGTTTCACGGTCCTACTTGTCGCGGATTGAAAGCGGCCAGATGACGCCGAGCCTCGGCACCCTGGAGAAAATCTCCGAGGCGCTGGGAGTCGGGCTAAGCCGCTTCTTCATCCCCGAATCAAACGGGGAGGCGCTGCTCGAGGATCCGTTCATCCAAGGATTGCGGCCGTTCCTGCGTCAGCTCGATTGGGAACAGTGGCAGTCCATTCTCAAGCGGCTGCAAGCGATCGGCGATCACGTCTCCAGCGGTACCGCGGTGTTGCGCACCATGCCGCAACCACGTCCGGCGCAAGTCGCCACGGGGTTACGCCGGCAGGTGCCTCCCGCAGCGGCGAATCACCGCTAGGGGCGCGCGGTCACGACGACCGCGATCGCACAAACGCGCTGGGTGTGTAGAACCACGCCCGACGCGCTGGAAAAATATCAAGCTTGGAGACGGCTCCGTTTTTCCTTCGGGAGAAGCGAGCCGTCTTCTTTTTTGCGTGTGCGGAATTTCGGACGGACGAATCCAGCAGCGAAGGCGCGAGAAAATTTACTCGAATGCGGGAATCCCCGTGATGCGCGCGCCGATGATCAGCGTGTGAATGTCATGCGTACCCTCGTACGTCGAAACCGATTCGAGGTTGTTCATGTGGCGCATGATGCAGTAATCGTCCACGATTCCGTTGGCGCCCAGAATGTCGCGAGCGCGGCGCGCGGTTTCCAGCCCCATCCAAACGTTGTTCATCTTCAGCATTGAGATTTGCGCGAAATCCGCGCGGCCTTTATCTTTCAGCCGGCCGCAGTGCAGCGCGAGCAATTGCGCCTTACTCAGCTCGGTAACCATCCACACCAATTTTTCCTGCACAAGTTGATGCGACGCGATCGGCCGACTCCCAAATTGTTTGCGCGTCTTCGCGTAGTCGAGCGCCGTGTGATAACAAGCCATCGACGCGCCCAGCGCTCCCCAGCCGATTCCATAGCGCGCTTGCGTCAAGCACGAGAGCGGCGCTTCGAGTCCACTCGCGCCCGGCAGTAAATTCGCCGCCGGAATTTCGCAATCCGTCAGCGTGAGCCCCGAAGTCACCGACGCGCGCAGCGACAATTTTCCATGCACGTCTTTCGCGCTAAATCCCGGCGTCCCTCGCTCCACAAGAAATCCGCGCACCTCGCCGTCCTCGGTTTTCGCCCAGATCACGGCCACGTCGGCAAGCGATCCGTTCGTGATCCACATTTTTTCGCCGTTTAGCACGTACCTGTCGCCACGCTTCACGGCGCGCGATAGCATCCCGCCCGGATTCGATCCGAATTGCGGCTCCGTGAGCCCGAAGCACCCGATCGCCTTGCCGCTTTGCAACCGCGGCAGCCATTTCTCTTTCTGCGTCTCGCTACCATACGCGTGAATCGGATACATCACCAGCGCGCTCTGCACTGAAACGAAGCTGCGCAGCCCCGAATCGCCGCGCTCAAGCTCCTGCATCGCCAGGCCGTAAGCCACGTTTGACATCCCCGCGCAGCCGTAGCCAACGAGGTTCGCGCCAAAAAAACCAAGCTCCGCCATCTGCGGCACCAATTGCAGCGGAAACGTAGCCTCGCGATTGTGCTTCTCGATGATGGGAATGACGTTATCTTCGACGAACTGCCGCGCCGTCCGCCGAACAAGCTTCTCCTCGTCGCTGAGCAGGGAATCAACCTCGATGAAATCCACGCCTGGAAACGTCGTCATAAGCGCCGATTCTAGTGCCCCTTACGCCGTTTGTCACCACGCGCAAACTGGGCCGCGCGTTCCTGCACTCCGCCCAACCTCCGCAAAGTCCTTGACGCGAACTCCGATTCATGCGATAAATGCGGTGTACCAAACGTGGCGATTTAAGGCGACTTGCTCCACGTTAAAAACTGCTAAAAGGCCGGACGCGGTCTCGTAAGAGAATGAGCCCTCCGAGCACTTTGGCGGAGGGATTTTGTGCTTTTAGACCATCCCCCTCCGCAGAAATCGCCAAGAAATCGAGTTTTCCGATCCGGGAGCCGGCACGGTCGCGCTTATCGACCGCACAGCCCGCGCCCCGGACGGCAATCTCGATAGGGAGGGCGGTATGGCCGAAACTGAACGCTACGAATTGCGATGTCGCGAATGCGGGAAGCGCTGGGGCAATCAGGCCCGCTCGTTCTGCGATGAATGTTTGTCGCCTCTTGAAGTCACCTACGATTACGCGACAATCCAGAAAAATCTAAGCCGCGCCTCGATCGAGGCCGGTCCGCACAGCATCTGGCGTTATCGCGCCCTGCTGCCGATCGTCGAAGACGAATCCGCCTCGCTACCCGTTGGCTTCACCCCGCTGGTGCCCGCGCGCGGGCTCGGCAAGCGATTCGCCGCCGGTCATCTTTACGTAAAAAATGACGCCGTCTGTTTCCCCACGCTTTCCTTCAAGGATCGCGTCGTCGCCGTCGCGCTCAGCGCCGCGCGCCAATTCGGTTTCGATGTCGTCAGTTGCTCTTCCACCGGCAATCTCGCCAACGCCGTCGCCGCGCAAGCCGCGCGCCGCGGCTTTGAGGCCTGGATTTTCGTGCCCGCCGATATCGAGCCCGCGAAAATTCTGGCTACGCAAATTTACGGCGCGCGTCTCGTGCGCATCTCCGGCAATTACGATCAAGTGAATCGCCTCTGCACGCAGATCGCCGAGCAGCATCGCTGGGGATTCGTCAACGTCAATCTGCGCCCGTATTACGCCGAAGGCTCGAAGACGGTCGGTTTTGAAATCGCCGAGCAATTGGGCTGGCGCCTGCCCGACAACGTTGTGGTGCCCATGGCCGGCGGCGCGCTGATCACGAAAATTCGCAAAGCGTTCGACGAGCTTACGCAGCTCGGCCTTGTCGACGCCAAGCCGGTGCGCTTTTTCGGCGCGCAAGCCACAGGCTGCTCGCCGATCACCAGCGCCGTGAAGGATCATCAGGAGCGCTTCACGCCGCAGAAACCCTCCACGATCGCGCGCTCGATCGCCATCGGCAATCCGGCCGACGGTTTTTACGCGATTCGCACGATTAACAATAGCGGCGGCTGGGCCGAAGACGTTTCCGATTCCGATCTCGTCGGTGGCATCGAGTTGCTCGCCGAAACCGAAGGCATCTTCACGGAGACCGCCGGCGGCGTCACCACCGCCGTCACGCAAAAACTTCTTGCGCAGGGCCGCATCAGCCCCGAAGAAACCACGGTCCTTTGCATCACCGGAAATGGTTTGAAGACCACGGACGCTCTCGCCGGCCGCCTGGAAACGATCGAAGCCATCGCCCCGCGCCTGGAAGCTTTCGAGGCCTATTCCGATCGCCTGCTGAATGTTCCGCGCGCCGCCGCCGGAGCCGGAGCTTCCCGATGAGCG
>JBAQYV010000059.1:0-95794 GCA_049790315.1 Candidatus Acidiferrales bacterium
CGTAGGCGGTCGCGTTCGCACCTTGCGGATCGAAATCGTTCGCGACGATAGACGCGCCGGCGAAATGGCTCGCAAGCATCATCCCGTAAAAAATGGGACGCGGGAAAAACCCGTTCTTTTCGTCGCCGGCGATCGGAGTGTAAAAGCTCCCGCTCGCGGCGGCGTCCGGGCGTGTGGCTACCGATTCGCCCGGTAGATGTCCGCCAAGCGCGGCGCGAATTTGTTTTGTGCCACCGCCATGCAGATTCACGCCGACGCATCCGGCTTGCGCCAAGTACAACATGTAGTCCGCTGCCCATAATGACGAGGCGAAGGCATCGCTCATATTGGGCTTGCCACCGCGAAAACAGGAATTGCCTTCCGTCATGCGGTACGGCAGATTCGCGGCGCGAGCGGCGGCCATTACGCGAGGAAAATCCGTGGCCAGACGCGGATCGCGGCGCAAGAGGCGCTCGATTGTGACATTGGGATCGTCGGGCGGACCTTCCGCGTAATAGTGGCTGGTGAGCGCAACGATTCCGCTTTTCTTCCGCGGAGCTTGCGGTGCGAACAAAAGCGCCCAATCCATCATGGCCGCGGCGTCGGGCCCGCCAAATGTGGCATCCGACAATTTATCCGAGACGCCATTCGCAAACGAAACCCAATTGTCGAGATAGTCGGAGAAGCCCCAATCAGGCGGACGCAAACCGTTGCGGCCATTGTGATAAAGGTCGGGTTCGTTGCCGATTTGAAAATAAAGCAGGCGCGCGCCGATCGCTTTGTAGACATACACGGCTTCTTCGGAATCGCGTTGCGGCGTGCCGCTGCCGAGATTGAGTCCGTAAATAAGTTTCCATCCGGTGGCGTCCAGAAAATCCGCAAGATTGTCGATGGCGGCGGGCGTGATCGGAACGAGCACGTGCGGCATCCAGTTGGCGTCGGTTGTGCCGGGGGGATGCTGCAGCGTGGGCTCCTGCGCGGAGGCATCGGCCTTCCACCATGTGAATTCGCTGCTGTTGCCGCCGAGGCGCAGCACGCCATTGGGAGACAGAAGCTTAAATAGTGCGATCAAGCTGGTGTTCTTCGGCGAGAAGAAATCGGGCTCTCCGAGTTGCGAACTTTCGTAACTGAGGCCGACAAAATCGTCCGGCATGTTCGCGAGAACTTTTTCCGTGTGAAGCCTGAGCGTTGCTGCGATACCGGCGCCGGATGCGGAGCGCGCAGGCAACAAAGTGGAAAATACAGCTGCGACAGAAGCAGATGCAGCATCAATCAGAAAATCACGACGGTTTTTCATCGCTCGATTCCTCCGCCTGCGATGCGCGCATTCATGCGCTTCTCCGCGCGACAGATAGTACATCTTTTTGCGGTATTCATGCTGGTCTCTCGCGCTGCTCGGAGATAGAGTTGCGGGCTGTGGATAATCGTTCGCCACATCGATTGAACCGCCGGGAGGAAATGTGAGTCACAATGCCGCCGTAATTGCAGCCATTTTCGTTTTGAGCGTTCCGGTTGCCGGGCAGACGCCGGCCGCGACGCCTAAATGGATCGGCGTCAGCAACAACTACACGAACATGTTGCTCGCCGTGCAGATGAAGCACGATCCCGAGTTCGGCTCCGAGGAAGGACTGAGTGAATTCGACACGAAAGTTTCGCAGCCCACTCTGGCCGACGAAGATCAAGACCGGCAGGAGACCGAGGATGTGCTTGCGAAGTTCAAGGCAGCGGCCGCAGAGGCGCAGCAGGAAGAAGTCGAACAGGATTTGCAGATCCTGATTCGCGCGGTGGAACTCGGATTCAAGAGGGAGGATTTCCAGCGCGCGCATGTCGTGCCATTCGCCAACCCAAGCAAGATCGTTTTCGGCGGCTTGCGTACTTTGCTGGACGATCAAACGCCGGCGGAGCGGCGCCCCTCCGCGGTTTCGCGGCTGCGCGCGTATGCCGGACTCGAACCGGGATATAAGCCGATTACCGATATTCTGAAGCAGCGCGTGATCGAACAGATGGCAAAGCCGGGCGTGATCTATCCCTCCCGCAATGAAATCGAAACCGAACTCGGACGCGATTCCAATTACCTGGACGGAATCGAAGGACTATTTCAAAAATACAAATTGACCGGATGGGAGGACGCGTTCGGGACGTTGAAGACACAACTCACCGGTTACGACGCCTGGATTCGTTCCGCGGTTTTGCCGAAGGCGCGAAACGACTTTCGCCTTGCGCCGGAGGAATACGCTCTGAATCTCGAGCATGTTGGAATCGATATTCCGGCAGATCAGGTTGTCGCGATGGCACATCAGGCGTTCACCGAGATTCAAGCGGAGATGAAACCCATCGCGGCCCAAATTGCGCAGCAGCGGCACTTGTCTTCCAGCGACTATCGCGACGTGATGCGCGAGCTCAAGAAGGAGCAATTGATCGGCGACGCGATTCTTCCCTTCTATCAGAACCGATTGGCGCAGATCGAGAAAATCATAGTCGACAATCAGATCGTGACGCTGCCGGATCGTCCCGCGCGCATCCGTATCGCCACCGCGGCGGAAACGGCACAGCAGCCCGCCCCACATATGGTGCCGCCGCCATTTCTGGACAACACGGGCCAGAAGGGCGAATTTGTTCTGCCGCTTAACCTGCCGGCGACGCAGGGCCAGAGCGCGGCGCTGACGTATGACGATTTTACATTCGACGCGGCGGCCTGGACCATCACGGCGCACGAAGCTCGCCCCGGCCACGAAGTGCAATTCGATTCGATGCTCGAGCACGGCGTTTCGCGGGCGCGCGTTCTGTACGCCTTCAACAGTACAAACGTCGAGGGCTGGGGGCTTTATTCGGAATATTTAATCGAGCCGTACATGCCGCTGGAAGGCCAGCTAGTTTCACTGGACTATCGCCTGCTTCGTGCGGCGCGTGCGTTTCTCGATCCCGAATTGCAAGCGGGCAAGATCACGCCCGATGATGCGCGGCGCGTTCTCGAACAGGACATCGTCGCGTCGCCCGCCTTCACGGAGGAGGAAATCGAACGCTTCACGTATGGCGCACCGGGACAAGCCATCAGCTACTTCTACGGATACACTAAATTGTTGGCGCTGCGAAAAGATACGGAAGCGGCGCTTGGCCCGAAATTCGATCAGAAGAAGTTTCACGATTTCATTCTGGCGCAAGGCCTATTGCCGCCGGACCTGATGCGCAAGGCGGTCATGGACCACTTCATTCCATCACAGGAACACGCTACTGTTGGCGGAAATTAGTACGCCGCGAGTTGCTCGATTGCCGCGACTACTTTCTCGGGGTTGACGAGGAAATATTTTTCGAGATTGGGTGAGAACGGCATGGCCGGAATATCCGGGCCCGTGACGCGCATCACGGGGCCGTCGAGATGGTCGAACGCTTCTTCGCCGATGATCGCGGCAATCTCCGCGCCGATTCCCATGGTTTTTTTGTCTTCATGGACCACGAGGACTTTGTTGGTCTTGCGCACGGATTCAAGAATCGTTTCTTTGTCCAGCGGCGACAGCGTGCGCAGATCGATCACTTCAGCTTCCACACCGCGCTTCGACATCGCTTCCGCGGCTTCGAGCGCGACGCCAACCATGAAACCATACGACACGATCGTCAAATCCGAACCTTCGCGGCGAATGGCAGCCTTGCCGATCGGCACCGTGTAATCGCCTTCGGGGACTTCCCCACGGATCGAGCGATAAAGCCGCTTGTGCTCGAAGAAAAGCACAGGAGACGAATCGCGAATGGAAGCCAGCAACAAACCTTTCGCGTCATACGGAGTCGAAGGCATCACAACCTTGATGCCCGGCTCATGCACGAACCACGCGGCATTTTCCTGCGAGTGATACAAGCCGCCGCCGACGCCGCCACCGCAGCAAATCCGCGTCGTGAAAGCGCAACTAAATCCGCCGGCACTGCGATAATGAAGCTTCGCGGCTTGCTGAATCAGTTGGTCCATCGCCGGAGTAATGAAATCGGTGAACTGAATTTCGGGAACGGGCCGTAGACCCATCATCGCGCTGCCAATAGCCGACGCGATGATGATGCCTTCGGCCAGCGGCGTATCGAGCACGCGGTCTTCGCCGTACTTATCGAGCAGACCCGCCGTGACTTTGAAAACGCCACCGGAAAGGCCGATGTCTTCCCCGAGAACGAAAACACGTTCGTCGCGTCCAAGCTCCTGGTCCAGCGCTTCGTTTATCGCTTCAAGAATTGTCAGCGGCTTGCGTGCCATCGTTCCCAAGTCTCCTTCAGGACCAGACGTGTAATGCCGCGGTTTCGGGCTCAGGAAACGGACTTTCCTCAGCGAACGTAACGGCTTCGTCGATTTCCGCGGTAATTTCTGTGGCAACTTGCTTCTTCAGGTCTTCAGTGAGGATTTTCTTTTCGGTCAAATACTTCTCAAATCTCAGGACGGGATCTTGCTTCTTCCAGGTTTCTACTTCTTCCTTGATGCGGTACTTCCCATCGTCGATTTCAGAGTGGCCATACCAGCGGTACGTTTTGCATTCGAGGAGGGTTGGGCCTTCGCCCGAACGCGCTCGTACGATGGCCTGCGAGGCCGCGTCATATACCGCGAGAATGTCGTTGCCGTCAATGCTGATGCCGGGGAAGCCGTAGGCCTTGGCGCGATCCGAAAGATTCTTCAGCGCGGTCTGCAAGCGAATCGGCACCGATTCAGCCCAAAGATTATTCGAGCAAACGTACACGATCGGCAGCCGATGCACGCCCGCGAAATTCAACGCTTCGTGGAAACCGCCAATCGAAGTCGCGCCATCGCCGAAGAATGCTACGACCACGCTGTCCTTGTGCAACTTCTTGATTCCCAGCGCCACGCCCGTACCAACATTCAATTGTCCGGCGATGCTGCTGGCAGGCGTGATCACTTTCAGGTCGGGATAACCCATGTGCGCGGGTGAGGAACGCCCTTGATCGGGACTTGTCGCCTTGGCGAAAAGTTGCGCAAAACAAAATTTCAGCGGCGCGCCCTTGATGATGTTCGAGGTCCAATCGCGATGCGATGGCGCCACCCAATCGTCGTCGCGCAAGCTGTAGGCCGCGCCCACTTCGGTGGCTTCCTGACCCACATTCGAATAGAAATTCCCGCCGAACTTGCTTTGACGGAACAGGATGCGCGCCTTTTCGTCGGACATCCGGCAGCGCATCAGGGACCGGTATAAACCGAGCAACAGCTCACGCGAGTATGCAACTCTGCTCGATCGCGGCTGAGTAGCGGCCGGCTGGTTACGTGTGGCCATGCGGAGCTTCTCCTGGGCTGACGACTGGGTGCTACCCGCTATTTTTGACGGTTTTATTCTAGCACACACGGCAAGAACGGCACACCGGCACTTTGCGAGCTTTTCAGGGCCGGGCTCTAGTGAGAGTCCACCGCAGTCGCGCTGTTCGGACTCACCAAAATCGCGGGCCTGCGGACCGGGCCACCAGTTGCGCCACCAATTCCCGGTCGGCGGGCAGGAAATCGTAGTCACCAAGGGCTTCGATGCGCTCCCAAATGATTTGCGCGAAGGCCAGATTCTGCGGCGGCCCGGAGATTTGCACGGAGAAGAAAATCAGTTCGAGACCGTCCGCCAATTCGGGCTGCTGCGCGTACCGATGCCGCGTGCGGTATTGTTCGGCGCCCACAGTGCAAGCCACGCCCAGTTCCTCGTGGATTTCCCGCGCGAGCGCTTGAACCAATGTCTCCCCCGGCTCAACCTTCCCGCCGGGAAATTCCCAGGACAACGGGAACGAGCCGGAGCGCGAGCGCTGGCAGATCAAAATTCGACCATTTTCTTCGATCAGCGCCGCGACAACGGTGACCATAGATAGCGATGTCCCCTGCACTGTCCAGCGAACGGATAGTTCTCCCTTGAGCACACGAATCCCAGTCTAGCGGAAGCGCGCCGCCAAAACCGCACGACTCTCAACCGACGGGAACAAGAATCTAGGAAGGGGCGTTTCCAGCGGGGCCGTCAGCTCCGCCTGCTGCTCCGGCGCCGAACCATTGACACAGATAAAGGGCGCAGCCCGCGAACTCGGCAAGGCTCGTCATGATTCGAGCATCTTCGGAATCGAATCTGGATTTTTCGTCGTGGGAAACGATCCAAACGGTGCCTTCTGTCCTTGTGCTGATGCGGAATGGAATGACCAGGCCTTCAACGATGGGAATGTCGACCTGATTGAAATATTGGAAGTAGCGGCCCGGATACGAGAAAAGCTGCGGTGCGTTACGGTCGAGCGTGACGCCGCACGGGCTGAAATTTCTGGGGGTTGTGCCGCCGACGTGCTTCGCAAGGCGTCCCGTGAGGTTGGTCCATCGGAAGACTTGTTCTCCCGCGTCGTTCGTTTCAACGAGGCTGAGCCCCGTGGTGCCCGCGCCGCACAAACTGATCGGCATTTCCAGCAGGGCGTCTACTACGTGTTGTGGCGAAGCAGCCACGGCCTGCGCGAGGACGCGAAGGCACTCAGCCTCGCAATCTGGACTGCGTGGCCTGCAAACGCGGGAACGGAGCTGCTCGGTGATTAGAATGGTTCTTAGAGTGGCCGGCTGTTGAACCGATCCCATCGATGGCGGCACATTAGGATCGGACAATGAATTCTTCATCGTTTTCAGGGCGGACCGCAACCTGCTCTTTGCGGTCCCCAACGGCGCTCCGGTACAGACGGCGATTTCTTCGCATGTCATTCCATCGAAGTAAGCCAAAGTGACCGCTTCCCGCTGAGAATGGGGAAGCCCCGCGAGCGCGGCGGAGACCAACTGGCGCGCGATTTGCTCGTCCAGGGCATTCGGCCCTAATTTGTCAGGCAATACGACTGCGTCCTCGCAGAGCGATTCGGAGAAGAATCGAGACTTTTTCGGCCGGATGCGCGAGATCGCCCGTCTGCGCGTGATCGTAAGCAGCCATCCAATCAGCGACCCTCGAGCCGTATCGAATTGCGAAGCCTTCCGCCACAATTGGAGAAAAGTATCTTGCAGCAATTCTTCAGCGCTGCCGGAGTCGCCCGTAATACGAAGCGCGAGAGAATACAGCAGCCTGCCGTGGCGCTCGTAGAGAGCTTCGAGAGCGGACTGATCCCCATCAACGAGACGGCCTACCAGTATTTCATCTTCTGTCAAAGGCGCTCCGAACTTCAATTCGCGCAGTTTATCAATCGTTATTCGCGAAAACAATTGTGAATCAAGGGATACGGGATTTATTTGCGGGTTATACAGCGTTCGCTTTACATCCAGAAACAATCCGTCGTTCGTAAGACTAAATGTAGCGTGCAATACCAACTTACGGGAGGCTATCAAGTGAATGACAAGACAGAAACAGTGATGGAAGCAGATCCGAAGCAAATGGAACAGGAACTCACGCGCATTGGGTTCCGAAGAGCGATTGCGCGCCGCAGTTTTATGAAGAACGCGGGCCTTGCTGGAATGGGCGTCGCGTTCGGGGCAATGGTGGAAGGATGTTCACACAAGTCCACATCGATGGCGCAAACCACGACAATCTCTCAAACCGATGTTCTGAATTTTGCGTTGAACCTGGAATACCTTGAGGCCGAATTCTACAGTGTGGCTACCACTGGCGCCACGTTGAGTTCGTCCGTCACCGGCGCTCCCAGCACGGCTACCGGCGGCGGCAGGGTGACTTTCACCGATTCGCGCGTAGCGGACATCGCCGCTGAAATTAGCGCGGATGAAACGCTTCACGTGAAGTATCTGCGGAGCGCACTGGGTGCGATCGCGGTCGCTGAACCGGTGATTAATCTCAACGCTCTCGGCATCGGATTTGCCAGCCAAACGCAATTCTTGACGGTGGCTCGCGCATTGGAAGATACCGGAGTAAGCGCGTACGCCGGCGCAGCGACACTTCTTACCGCGAACAACTTGCAAGCGGCCGCGCAGATCCTTGCCGTGGAGGCGTATCACGCGGGGAATATTCGGCTGTACTGCGTGGAAGATGCCATCGTGTGCCCGGCGACGGATTCGCAAGACGTTCCGCCCACCGAGCAACACTTCTTTACAACCCTTTCGACCGGGCTTGCCGTTATTCGCACAACGTCGCAGGTTCTTGCGATCGTGTACGGCAATTCCGCTACAGGCACGAGCAAGGGTGGCTTTTTCCCGAACGGAGTAAACGGCGATATCAACACCGTCTAGCCTCAAGGGGCCGCGGCAACTCGCAGCGTTCGGCGATTGCGCATTTCAGAGAGTCCAGATGATTGCTCAAAACAGATGCGCGGTTTCGGGACGACCTGATGAAAATTAGAGGGACAATTTGGATTGTGGCGTTGCTTTTGTTGCTGGGTGCCCCTTGCGTGCGTGCTGCGACCCCGTTGGACTGGTCCATCATTGGGATGTTTCCCAAGAGCGTCACTGAGTTTGGTTATGCTGACTTGAACCAGGCTCGTCAGTTCCCTTGGTTCCCACAGTTCGAAGCACAGTTGGTTCCAGTGTCTCTGTACGGCTTCGAGCAGTTCTTGGAATCCGCTCAGATGCAGGAAACATCGCCTATAGATCAGGTCGCGTGGGCTCGCGTCAGCCCCCAGAGCTCGAATTCGGAAAGCTCTGGGGGTGGCGGCAGCTCGGAACTCGTGGGAATCGCAACGGGAAATTTCGACCTGAAGGCGATCCAATCTTTTTTGGACTCCCGAAACATCCCGGCGGTACAGGAAGATGGAGAGGCCGTTTATGCCTCGCAAATGGACTCGGGAGCGAGTGATACGTACTTCACGATGATCGATAGCGGAACAATCGCGTTTGGACCTCTGGAATCGCTGAAGCAGATCCTGAAAACTCACAAGGGGGAACAGGAAAATCTTCTCGCGAGTGAAACCATGATGAATTTGATCGGCCAGGCCAACGGGCAAGGTACCTTTTGGGGCGTCCTTGATTCCGACGGAGCGGCCGCGGCAATTCAACGCCTGGTCCCAGAAGCGGCACAATTTTCAGGCGCCCATGAGTTGATTGGGAAGATGAAGCAGGTTCTAGTTATTCTCCGGGCGCCCGGCGACTTTGAGCTGGATTTTCAGGGAACTTCTGAATCGCCGGACGACGCGATCCTGCTTGCCCAGTTGTTGCAGGCTGGTCTGTTGTACCAGCAATATCGATCCAGCCAATCGAATCCGGATTTGGCCCAGATTTTAGAGGGCGCATCGATTGCGCCAAGCGGCGATCAGGTGGAGATATCTTTACGTTTGACCGACGACCAAATGCTGGGCCTTATTGAACGGAACACCTTCAGCTTCTCGATGTAGAGCCAGCAACGATTCTTGACATAGGGGGCCGCTTCGCGTCGCGACGTTTGCTAGCGCCGAGCATTGCAGCAACGGCTCCGCGGCAATTCGTCCCGCGCCGCCGGGCGCGATTCCCTGCCGCGATCAAGCGGCTTTCATGAGCAAACACGCGATGTTATCGTGCTGCGGATGGTTTCCGGCAAACGCGAAAAGATCGGTCATGATTCGACGCAGCATTTCGTCCGGCGAGGAATCCGCTTCGTCATGTTAGTGCGGCGCTCTCGATGGGACGCAGACCGCAAGCCTGTCCGGTATGCGCCCAGGCTCAGGCTACGACGGATCGGCCGCCATCGACGACGAGAATTTGGCCGGTGACGAAATCAGCCTGTGTGAGATAGGAAACCGCGCCGGCGATATCTTCAGGGCGGCCCGTGCGCGCGAGGGGCGCGCGGCGGATAAAATCCTCGGCGAGTTCGGGCGCGTCGTCTGGAAATGAAATCGTGCCCGGCGCCACGGCGTTCACGCGAATCTCCGGAGCCAGCGCACGCGAAAGACATCGCGTGAGCATGATCACGCCCGCCTTCGAGACGCAATAATGAACATGTTTGGGCCACGCCAGCAATCCGCCGAGCGACGCGAAATTCACGATCGAGCCGCGGCCGCTTGCGCGAAGCAAGGGCGCGGCTGCTTGCGCGGCGAGGAATTGTGATTTCAGGTTCGTGGACATCATCGTGTCCCAATCGTCCTCGCTGATCTGCTCGAATGGTTTGCCGGTGAACATGCCCACGTTGTTGACACGCATGTCGAGGCGGCCGCGCATATTACCGGCCGCCTCGACCACCCGCAGCACGTCATCGCGGCGCGTTACGTCCGCCTCTTGCGCCTGCACGGCGCGGCCAAGCGCCGTAATCTCGCGCACCAGCGAATCCGCTTCCGCACGCGAGCGGCGATAGCTGAACACGATGTCAGCGCCATCGGCGGCCAGGCGCAACGCCACGCTGCGTCCGATGCGCCGCGCGCCGCCCGTCACGAGCGCCACGCGTCCATCCAGTGGCAGTGTCGTCATGCGAAATTATTCGCCTGCCTGGGAGACATTGAAACCGGGCAGCGTCTGCCCTTTGGCAGTGCGCTCGACGCGCACGCGGACCAAAGCTTCCTTTTCGGCCCCGCTACGCCGCAGAACCGCGATGGTGGTCAACGCCTCGGTGTAAAGCCGCGTGACGAGATAGGTCTCGTCCGTGCCGTCCTTCTTCCATAGTTGGCCGACTTGTATGCGCTGTACAGGCATCAACGATTACGAGTGCGAGCCCCACTCGGAGCCCGTCAGAAATATCGAAGCCCAACGAATGTAGAGGCAAGCCGGAACCCTGTCAATCCACCCGAGTGCTACAAGTTGCCATCCGAGGCGCTATTCCTTGGGTGAGATACCGATCAGGCAACCATTGCGCATGTCTTGTCCTCTTAGCATAAAAGCACTAATGCGACGGAGCAGGGTGTGCGAAGAAGGTATATAATCCCGAACACAGGCAATTTAGGTGCGACCCGGCAAGGGGGAGCAATGAACGGAATCCGCAAGGCACTCGTAGGCGGTTTTCTGGCGACAGCTCTGGCCCTGGCTTGGCCCGTCTTCGGCAGCGCGCAGACAAGCACTTCACCAGCGCCGGCGCCGCAGGCCACGGCTCAGACAGCAAACCAGACACAGACTCCGCAGCAAACGCAGCAGCCCACCGCTGCCGCGGGTCAATCGGCCAATACGACCGCGCCGCAACCGCCCACGCAACAACCGGCCGCGAGCGCGACGCAGCAGCCGACAGCAGCCCCATCCGACACTTCGTCGCCTGTGCAGCCCGTCCAACAGCCGGCGCCCGCATCAACTGCAACGCCCGCGGCGCAAACACAACAGCCGGCCGCTACAGCGTCGACAAGCGCGTCGGGCGACCAGGAAAAGGATGTCAAGGCCGGATCCGAGCAAGACGTGAACGCGATCGGCAACCGCAAAGTCGGTAGCGGCGTGAACTTGTACTCAATCGAGAGCGAAATCGCGCTCGGCAAACAGGCCGCGCAAGAAGTTGAAAAATCGTCGAAGCTTGTGGACGACCCGATCGTTGCCGATTACGTGAATCGTGTCGGCCAGCGTTTGGTGCGAAATTCCGATTGCAAAGTTCCGTTCACCATCAAGGTGATCGATTCCGACGAGATCAATGCCTTTGCCCTGCCCGGCGGCTTCTTCTACGTCAACAGCGGATTGATTCTAGCCGCGGACGAGGAAGCGGAGTTGGCCGGCGTGATGGGCCACGAAATCGCCCACGTCTGCGCGCGCCACGGCACACGCAACGCTACCAAAGAGCAGATTGCCGAATGGGCCACGATTCCACTGATCATGCTGGGCCCGGGCGGTTGGGCTGGCTACGGAATTTACGAAGGCTTGCAAATGGCCATTCCCATCGGCTTTCTGAAATTCTCGCGCGATGCGGAACGCGAAGCCGATTACCTCGGCCTGCAATACATGTACAAGGCGGGCTACGATCCAAACGCGTTCGTCAGCTTCTTTGAAAAAATTGAGGCCATGGAGAAGCGCCAGCCCGGAACCATCCCCAAGATTTTTGCGGACCATCCACCCACGCCCGACCGTATGGCGGCCGCACAGAAAGAAATCGCCGAAATCTTGCCAGCGCGCGATTCGTATATCGTGACCACCTCGGAATTCGATCAGGTAAAAGCCCGCCTCCAACGTATCGAAAACAAGCAGAAGGTTCAGGACGCGCAACCCGGCAAGCCAACGCTGCGTACACGCACCGACACGCAACAGCAAGGCACGGGACAAGCCGACCCAGGCTCTACGAGCACTGACGGCTCAGACGATCCGAACCGCCCGGTGCTAAAGAAGCGCACCGACGGGCCGGATAGCAACGACCCAACGAACACCTCGGGAACGACGCCCACGGGACAAATTAACTAGGCGCCCATCTTGAAAGCGGCGTGATAATTCCTTCGCGGCCTCGGGAGTGAAATCCTGAGGCCGCTTAGCTTTTCGGCAAGGCTCTAGCCTTTGCCGCGAATTGTGCGCATCCAGAGGCTTGGTAATTTCAATCGTTGGGAATATTGCTGGCGAGCTTCTCGAGTAAATAAGTTGGCGAACTACTCGGATCGCGGTTGGTGCGCCACGCCCAGCCGGCGCATCTCTTCAGCATAGTAGCGGCGGTACAGAACGTCCCACTCTTCCGTTCCTTCCAGGATTTCGCGCTTCTGCGAGCTGATCTTTTCACGCACATGCGTCTCGAGCTGCTCTTCTTCCTTCAGCAGCACCGAAATAATCTGCACGATTTCCTGGCGGATGGTGTCGCGATCCTCTACGAATACGACATCATCTGAAGCCACAAGCACGTCGGTGATCACATGGGAAAGCCGGACGGTTTTTTCGCGGGTCAATCGCATCGGATAATTTTCTGTTCCCTGCCCCTCTGGGGCCTCATCGCAAAATCAATTTTCGCTGCCGCGCCAGTTCGCCCTTCACCTTCTTGTACATGTCCTGGTAAGAGACGCCGGTGCGTTTCATTTCCTCGGCGTGGTCCGTCAGAATCTGGCGAACCTCGTCGTTGAGCTTTTCTTCGATGCCGATTTCTTCCTGCGCGGCCTTGCGAACGCGCTCGGTCACGGCTTCCGGCGCCGCCGTCTCAATCATATTCCCCGCGATCAGCCGCGTTACTACTCGCTGTGACAGGTATCCAACATAATCGCGAGACAACAACACGCTAAGTAGCCTCCGGACGCGTCCAAATGTATGTGCGAGCCTAGTCTACTGGCGCGGTCGGAACAGTGTCAAGGAAGCTGCGCCGTGTGTTATAATTTTTTCTCAGGCGGAGGGTTGCCATTGCGCGGAGAACGTCGTGGGTTGGCGCTCGTATTTGCGGTATTGATCCTATCCGCCGTCCTTGGCGGTGTTTACGGCCCGGCGGTTCGGGCCACGGCCACCAGCGCCGATCAGTTGAAGGACGCCGTTAGCCAGTTCACCAACGTCCTCGCCGTCGTTCAGCAGAATTACGCTGTGCCGGTTGACACCGACAAAGCTCTCTACGAGGGCGCGATCCCCGGCATGCTGCGGGTACTCGACCCGCATTCCACATTTTTCGATCCCCAGGCCTATGCGCTGCTGCGCGAAGATCAGCGCGGCGAATATTACGGCGTTGGCATGACCATCGCGCCAGACCGCGTAAATCAAAACCAAACCGAAGTGCTCGCGCCAATGGTGGGCACGCCAGCCTTCCGTGCGGGCATAAAACCGGGCGACATCATCTTGAAAGTGGACGGCAAACCGACCGACGGTCTCACCACTCCAGAAGTGGCCGATTTGCTGAAGGGACCCAAGGGCACGAACGTCGAGATTTCCGTGCACCGCGAAGGCACCGCGGCGCCGCTGAATTTCACAGTGATGCGCGATGAAATTCCCAAACATTCCGTGGACGTGGCGTTCATGCTGCGGCCGGGCATCGGATACATCAAGCTTTCCGGTTTCAATGAAACCACCGATTCGGAGATGAGTCAGGCGCTAAAGGATTTGGATGCTTCGTCGCTCGATGGATTGGTACTGGATCTTCGCGGGAATCCGGGCGGACTGTTGCAGGAAGCCATCGCCGTGTCCGACAAATTCCTGGATAAGAATCAACTCATCGTGTCCGATCACGGACGATCGTCGCCCGAGAAACGCTACTATGCGGTGAGCGGCAATCGCGGCGTCACATGTCCGCTGGTGGTTCTGATCAATGGCGGGTCCGCATCGGCCGCGGAAATCGTCACGGGCTCGATTCAAGATCACGACCGCGGCCTCGTCGTCGGGGAGCAAAGCTTTGGCAAAGGATTGGTGCAGAGCGTCTCCCAGTTGAGCGAAGATACTGGCTTGGCGCTCACAATCGCGCGCTACTACACGCCCAGCGGACGCTTGATCCAGCGCGATTACAAAGATATCTCGCTTTACGATTACCTATACAACCATAAGACGCCCGCGCCCACCGAAGTGAAGCTCACAGATGGCGGACGCCAGGTCACCGGCGGCGGCGGCATCACCCCCGACGTCGTCGTTGCCGAGCCCAAGCCCAACGATTTCCAGGAGCAACTGTTCCGGCACAACGTGTTTTACCCCTACATCAATCCGCTCAGCGTAGGCGGATTTTCAACCGCGTATCTCGGGACGCATCCCGACGTGACGCGCTCGTTCACCGCGGATGATGCAGTCATGGCCGATTTCCGCAAGTACCTCGACAAAGTAGGCGTTAAATATACCGACGCCGACATCACGGCCAACCTCGATTGGATCAAGCACATGATCAAGCTCGAGGTCATCACCTGGGCTTTCGGATTGAACGACGGCTATAAGGTCGAACTCGAAAACGATCCGCAGATCGATAAAGCTGTGGAATCGCTGCCGCAGGCGCGCGCGCTGTATCAAAACGTCCGCAAGATCATCGCTCAGCGAACGGGCGGCGATTCCGTTCAGTAGAGCTTTGCTTTTTCCGGCGTAGATCGGATAGCCGCGGATAATTCCTGATTCAATTTTACGTTTGAATTTCGCTGTCTGGGCGTAGCTCTGTCGGCGGATCGCTTACAGAAACAGCAGTTGGTGCTGCGGGCTGCCGGGCGTGATCTGCGCCGCGATATTATCAAGCAGATCGAGACCCTGCGACGCCAGAAGCGGCAAGAGGCACAGCGCGCGCTCCTGCAATTCGCCTTCGGGAAATAAAACGCCGGCAATTTCATGCTCGTGCGCTTCGAGCACGCCTGAGCGAAGCGCCTGTGCGCGCCCTGCTTTCTGCTCCAGGCTTTGAAACTGATGCAGCATCTTGCTTTCGGCCGTCTCGAGCGCCCCGATCAGCGTGCGATCGAGCTTCTCGATCGGCGCGCGCAACCCGGCCAGAATCTTCTTCAGAGACGTTTCCCCGCTCTTGAATCGCGTCGCGAGCGATTTCGGCAAGGTATCGCGCTCCATCTGCTCGCGCAGAACCCGCGCGCCGTGAAATGTGTCCGACACCTGGAGATTATATTTCTCGAGCAGTCGCGCCACATGCGCGGGCACGAGCGTGATACTCGCGCGCGGAAGAATCGCCGGCATGCGCCCGAGCAACCGTTGGTATACAACCGAAGCCTGCGCGTAATACGCGGTCTCGGCCGGCCCCGCGATGTAGGCGGCCGTCGGAAGAAGCGTGTCCTGGACAATTGGCCGCAAAAGCACGTTGCCCGAAAACGCTTCGGGTGCGGCTTCGATCTCGCGCCGCAAATCACCGGCGCTCAAATCGCGATCGCCCACGGCGAACCCGGCGTTCTTGCGACGCACCGGCATTCTGTGCCCGCCCGCGGACCAGAACAGCAGCGTGCTGCGCTCGGTCACCTTCACCTGGGCGTGAAACCGATGCCGTTCAAGACGCTCCGCGCGGTGCAGCAATTCCTCGGAAAGCGTGGCGTGTTCATCGAGCGCGCGCAAATAAACCGGCGCTGCCAGCCGATGCAACTCCGCATCGAGCGGATCGAGCAGTATCAAACCTAGTGGACCCAGCAGGCGCGCCAGCAGCTTGCCAAGCGCGGAACTATATGTGGCCTCGGAACGATAGGAATCGCGCAGCGCCGCCGCGATCTCCTCGGCGGACGGGCCTTCCAGATTATTGGTGGCGCGCGCAACGAGGTCTTCCACCGCATCGCCCAGCTTCAGCGTGCCAACGCTCGGTCCATCGCTATCGATTTCGTTTTCGTTTTCGTCGGCAACCTGCTCAAGCTCCAGACGCTCGTTCCCCTCGCGTCCGCGCCACAAGCAATGATTGATCTCCGCGAGGTCGTGATCTTCCGCCGCCAGCCAAAAAATGGGCACCGCGTCGACACCAGACGCCGACAGCTCGGCAGCAACGCGCACAGCGGTCAACGCCTTGTGAAACGTATAGGCCGGCCCCGAAAACAGCGTTACTTGCTGCCCCGTGACAACGGCGACAGCGCCTCCCGCAAGCCGATCGAGATTGCGCTCAACAGTGGCGCCGCTTCCAAAACTGGCATTCTGCGCGCGCAATCGTTCGACCACCGCCGCCCGCATGGCCGGCTCATAGTGAATCTGCGATGCCGCTTCGCGCGCTCCTTCGAGTGTGGGAATATGCGCGTAAAAATCGGTTACGCTCGGAAAATCCTCAAGGAACGCGCGGTAAAGGCGCGTAGTCTGCGGCAGTTGCGCTGCAGGTATACAGTGAGACTCCATCGATGCGGCCATGATATATGGGCGCGACAGCCCCGGCAAACTGCCGGTCCGTCGGTAGTGTTTTGATGTCGAATCGCGGCTGAGGGTTCAATAAATTAGCGCAAAACTATGCCGGATGGGCTCTCCGGCACACGAAGAAATTGGGTGGGCACTAAGCTGGCCGCGTGGAAGCCGGTACATCCATCCATGAAGCGACGATCGCGTCGATTTCCCCGCGTTCCTGCTCCGTGGGAGTCAAAAGCGGCCGCCGCGGCAAGCCACCGAAGTAACCAAGGCGATCCATCGCGTACTTCAGGCCCGCCGGCCCCAATCCCGAAGCGATTTTCCGCGAAGCGGGTTCGAGTTTTTCTTCAAGCGCGCGGGCCTGGACGAGTTCGCCGGCGCGCGCCAAGCGATACACCTGCGCGCACGGTTCGGGAAACGCGGACGCTAACGCCAGAACACCTCCCCGCGCGCCCACGCTAAGCGACGCGACGAGCGTGGTGGCCGAACCGACCAACACCGAGAACGTCGACCGTACTGCGCGCGCTGTTTCCGCCGCGCGCTCCACGCTGCCGGAGCTATCTTTGATGCCAATGATGTTCGGATGTTCGGCAAGCCGCGCCGTTACCTGCGCCTCTACCGTGACGCCTGTAAACACAGGCACGGAATAAATCAGAATTGGCACGGGCGAGGCGTCGGCCACGCGATGATAGTGCTCGATAATCGCGCGCGCATGCATGAAGGGCTTGTAGTAGCTCGGCGTGCGCACCAGTACGGCCGAGTATCCCAGTGCCGCGGCGCGCAGCGTGCGATGAATGGTTTCGGCGGTTGTCTCCGCGCCGGTTCCCGCAAGCGCTGTTTTGTCTGGAGCCGCGTTCTCAAGCACTGTGGCCCAAACGCGCTCAGATTCGTCCGCGGAAAGCAGCGCCGCTTCGCCGGTTGAGCCAGTCACCACGTACCCCGCAAGGCCGGTGCGGTTGTATCGGGCTACATTCGCCGCCAGGTTCGCGAGATCGAGCGAATCGTCCGCGCGGAACGGCGTGGTAAGCGCCGCGAACATTCCTTCGAGCTTCATGACAAAATTGTAACCGAGGGTGACGCCAAAAAAAAGCCCGCGTGCCGCTGGATAGTGTTCCGATTTCGCGTTGGCTTCAGTTCCTCGAGGCGCCCACTACGGTATTGCATGGTTCGAGGCTGATCGCTTTGTTCAGAGGATTTATTTTTCCTACCGTAACAGCGATAAGCTGTTCTTCACTCAGCGGTGTGTTTTTGGGTCGTTGCCCTTTATCGTTCATGCTCTGGGGAACGGAGCCGAAACGGCCCCGCGCATCATCGACGCAAAGCGGGCTGAATCGGCAACGCAAGATTAGGACACTACCCGTCGCTGGGCCGCCAGCCCCTCGCGATCAATCCGCGCTGGAAGCCTGTCGAGTCCCGCTCGACTTCCGGGCGTGCAGCACCTGCAGCGCCGTCACGTCGAGCGATTTCTCGATCAGCGCCCGAATCCCTTGCGTGGCCGCGCGCGCGGCCGAAAGCGTGGTGATGCACGGAATGTCATAACGAATCGCCGCGCGCCGGATGGATTTTTCGTCGTAGAAAGATTCACGGCCCAGCGGCGTATTGATGATCAGATCGACCTTGCCGGTTTTCACCAGGTCCACGATGTTCGGCCGCCCTTCGTTTACTTTGTACACCGGAGTGGCTTCCACGCCCGCCGCATCCAAAGCCGCGGCCGTCCCGCGCGTAGCGATGATCTGAAATCCCAGCTCGACCAGCTCTTTCGCCAACGGTACGGCGTGCCGCTTCTCGTGATCGCTCACGCTCAGAAAAATTGTGCCCTTGCGTGGCAATTTCTGGCCCGCGGCGATTTGCGCCTTGGCGAACGCCTGCCCGAACGTTTTCGCGATGCCCATCACTTCGCCCGTCGAACGCATTTCAGGACCCAGAATCGTATCCACGCCGCGGAATTTGCTGAATGGAAACACCGGGGACTTCACCGCGAAGAAATCGCGTACCACCAATTCCGCCACGCCGTCGATTTCAACCACGGGAAGATTCAAATCGCGCAGCCGCTTGCCTGTCATCAAACGCGCCGCCACTTTCGCCATCGGCACGCCAACGGCTTTGCTCACGTATGGCACGGTACGAGACGCGCGCGGATTCACTTCAAGCACGTACACGGTGTCGCGTTGCACGGCGTACTGCACGTTCATCAATCCGACGACGTGCAATTCCTTCGCGAGACGTTTCGTGTAATCGCGAATGCGAGCCAGCACCGAGACCGACAGGCTCACGGAAGGCAACACGCACGAGGAGTCGCCGGAATGCACGCCCGCTTCCTCGATATGCTCCATAATTCCGCCGATCACCACGTCTTCGCCATCCGCGAGCGCGTCCACATCCACTTCCGTAGCTTCTTCGAGGAACTGATCGATCAGCACCGGCCGTGCCGGGCCCATCAGAGCCGCCTGCGCCACATACTGCTGAACCGTATTCAGATCGTACGCAATCACCATTGCGCGCCCGCCCAGCACGTAGCTTGGGCGCACCAGCACCGGCAACCCGATCTCCCCAGCCACGCGCGCCGCTTCCTCCGGCACAAGCGCCGTAGCGTTGCGCGGCTGGGGAATTTTCAGCCGCGTCAGCAGATGCGCGAAACGTTTTCGATCTTCCGCCAGCTCGATCGATTCCGGCGCCGTCCCGATAATTGGCGCGCCATTGCGTTTCAGTTCGAGCGCAAGATTCAGGGGCGTCTGCCCGCCGAATTGCACGATCACGCCGTCGGGCTTCTCGCAATCGATCACGGCCAGCACGTCTTCCAGCGTCAGCGGCTCGAAGTACAACCGGTCGGAAGTGTCGTAATCGGTCGAGACGGTCTCGGGATTGCAATTGATCATGATCGTCTCGAACCCATCTTCGCGCAGCGCGAACGACGCGTGGCAACAGCAATAATCGAATTCAATTCCCTGCCCGATTCGATTCGGACCGCTGCCAAGAATCACGATTTTTCGCTTGTCGCTAGGCTCCGATTCGTCCTCTTGCTCGTAAGTCGAATACATGTACGGCGTGTAGGACTCGAATTCCGCCGCGCAAGTGTCCACGCGTTTAAAAACGGGCGCTAGGCGCGCTTTCGTGCGCTGATGGCGCACCGCCGCCGCCGTCGTTTTCCACACCTGCGCGAGTTGTTCATCGCTCGTGCCATTCCGCTTCGCGTCTCGCAGAAGTTCTTCCGGCACGGTATCCACCGTCACGGCGGCAAGCCGACGATTCAGGCTCGCGATCTCTTCCATCTGCCGGATGAACCACGGATCGATCTTCGTCAGATCCGCGGCCTCTGACGGAGCAAGCCCGCGCTCCAGCGCCAGCAGCAGCCAATAAATGCGGTCGGGTCGCGCCGTGGCCAGCTTCTCGCGGAACAGTGACAGTGGCACCTCTGCGGGCGCGCGCCACGGAGAACTCGGCTCGAGCGAGCGAATTCCCTTCTGCAGCGCTTCCTTGAACGTCCGCCCAATCGCCATGACCTCGCCCACCGAAGCCATTTGCGTTCCGAGCGCCGTATCCGCCCCGGGAAATTTCTCGAATTGGAATTTCGGAATCTTCACGACCACATAATCGATCGTCGGCTCGAAGCACGACGGCGTCTTGCGCGTGATGTCGTTGGGAATTTCGTCAAGCGTGTATCCCACGGCCAGACGCGCCGCAATTTTCGCAATCGGGAATCCAGTCGCTTTCGACGCTAGCGCAGAGCTGCGCGAAACCCGCGGATTCATCTCGATCACGACCAGCCGCCCCGTGGCTGGATCCACGGCAAATTGAATATTCGAGCCGCCGGTTTCCACGCCCACTTCGCGAATGATGGCAGCCGCCGCGTCGCGCATGCGCTGATATTCCTTATCGGTGAGCGTTTGCGCCGGCGCCACGGTGATCGAATCTCCGGTGTGCACGCCCATCGGATCGACATTTTCGATCGTGCAAACCACCACGAAGTTGTCGCGGAAATCGCGCATCACTTCGAGCTCAAACTCTTTCCATCCCAGCACGGATTCTTCCACCAGCGCTTCGTGCACCGGGCTGGCATCCAGCGCGCGCGAAATCGATTCCGCAAACTCTTCGCGGTTGTATGCGATCGAACCGCCCGTGCCGCCCAGCGTGAACGATGGCCGGATCACGACCGGGTAGCCCAATTGATCCGCCAGTCGCAGCGCATCCGGCACATTGTTCACCAGCGCCGACGCCGGAACTTCCAACCCCACTTTCCGGCACGCGTCCTTGAACCACAGGCGATCCTCCGCCACCTTGATCGCCCGCAGCGACGCCCCGATCAGTTCCACATTGTGTCGTTCGAGCACTCCACTTTCGGCCAGCTCCACCGCCAGATTCAGCGCAGTCTGCCCGCCCACAGTCGGCAACAACGCTTGCGGTTTTTCCTTCGCGATGATCGCCTCAAGCGTCACCCGCGTCAGCGGCTCGATGTAGGTGCGCTCCGCCAATTCCGGATCCGTCATAATCGTCGCCGGATTCGAGTTCACCAGCACGACTTCGTACCCATCCGCGCGCAGCGCCTTGCAAGCTTGCGACCCCGAATAGTCGAATTCGCAAGCCTGTCCGATCACGATCGGGCCGGATCCGATGATCATTATCTTCTTTAGGTCTGTTCGCTTGGGCATGGTCGATTGGTCGGCTACGCGCGGGCTCCCGTTGTTCCTTTCGCGGATGCGGGTCCTCGCCGCGATGCGCCGGATTTTTTCCATTCCGCCATCATCTTCGTAAATTGTTTGAACAAATATCGCGAATCGTGCGGTCCCGGCGAAGCTTCTGGATGATATTGCACGGAAAATAGCGGCAGACTGCGATGCCGCATGCCTTCGTTGGTCTGATCGTTCAAGTTCACGTGCGTGATCTCCACTTCACTTGTCGGCAACGATTCCGGATCGACCACGAAACCGTGGTTCTGCGAAGTAATTTCAACGCGCTCGCTCAAAAGATTTTTCACGGGGTGATTCGATCCGTGATGCCCAAACTTCAATTTGTAGGTCCGCCCGCCCAGCGCGAGTCCGCACAGTTGATGCCCCAGGCAAATCCCGAATACCGGCGTGCGCCCAATCAAGCCGCGAATCGATTCCACGGCGTATGTAGCCGGCTCGGGATCGCCCGGACCGTTCGACAGAAACACGCCGTCGGGCTTTTGCGCCAGCACATCCTCCGCTGAAGTTTTCGCGGGCACCACGGTAACTTCGCAATTGTGATCCACAAGCAACCGCAGAATATTTTGCTTGATTCCGAAATCGTATGCGATCACGCGAAAGCGTTCCGCCTCGTGCGAACCGCGATCCGCCTCCACGCCCTCGTGCCATGGAGACGCCGTCAGTTCAATCGTCCCTTTCGCCCAGGCGTACGGTTCGCCGCAACTTACGCCCGAAGCCAGTTCAAGTCCCGCCATCGAAGGCAGCGCGCGCGCTTCCCTAACAAGCTGCTTGGCGGGAGTTCCGTCGGTCGAAACGATTCCACGCATCGCGCCGGCGCTGCGCAAATGCCGCACCAGCGCGCGCGTGTCGAGTCCCCAGATCACGGGAATATTGTGCCGCGAAAGATAAATCTGCACCGATTCCGTCGAGCGCCAATTTGACGCCAGCGCCGAAAACTCGCGCACCACCAGCGATTCGATGAACGGCCGCGCAGATTCTTCGTCGTCCACGTTCGCGCCGACGTTTCCGATGTGCGGATACGTGAGGCAAACAATTTGTCCCGCGTAGCTAGGATCGGTGAAAACTTCCTGATAGCCCGTCAGACTCGTATTGAAGACGACTTCGCCGCCGCGTCGCGTGCGCGCACCCGCGGCCCGGCCCTCGAAAATCCGGCCGTCCTCAAGCGCGAGGATCGCCGGCCATGCGGCTGATTCCGTCAGTGTGACCTCCCGTGATTCATTTCGCCAGGTCGTCCGAAGGAGGAATCGCGCCGAAGCGATCCATCGGCCAATATGCGAACACGGCTTTGCCGTAAATAAAGCGATCGGGCACCGGCCCGAAGATGCGCGAATCGTTTGAACTCGCTCGATGATCGCCCATCACGAAGTATTCACCTTGCGGCACGTGCAGGGGCCCATAGTTGCCCAGGTCGGCGTACTGCACCGGAACGTAAGGCTCCATCAGCCGCCGCCCGTCCACGAAAACGCGGCCGCGTCGAATCTCAACGGTCTCGCCCGGCAATCCGATCACGCGCTTGATGAAAGATTTTGAGCGATCCAGCGGATACCAAAACACGACGACGTCGCCCCGCCCGATCGGCTCGAAACGATAAACGAATTTGTTGATGAAGATGCGCTCTTGATCGGAGATCAGCGGCGCCATGCTCGTGCCTTCCACCTTCACCGGCTGGTAGAAGAAAACGATGATGACCATCGCCAGCGCGAGCGCCACCACCAGATCGCGCGTCCACGCGCGCGCTTCGCGTCGTAGCGGATGCGAGGGGCGCGGTTCTTCTGTAGGTCCGACTGTTGGCGGAAGGACGGGATCCATAATTTTCGGCGCTAATTACTTATACCATGAGGCGGCGCGCTGCGTCACGGCGCGCGCGTCATCGCTTTTTCGCGTCACCCGCTCCGAAATTCCCGCGCCTGCAATGTGCACTCACAAATGCGTTGAAGATTTTATTGACCGGTGGATTTCTTCGCGGGAAACAAGGAAATATCGCGCGAGACGCCGAACGTCCAGCCGTATGACGGATCGTAGTGGTTGACGCCCTTGATTCCCGCGACATCCCACATGAATCCGCCCGCCGAAACTTGCAGGCCCAGCCGCGCCTGCCCCCGGCTTTCCGTGCCGTAAAGCGCGGGAATAATTTTCCGGGGCGTGTAACGCCCATTCACTTCGCCAACCAGATGAATATGCGCTCCGAGCGGATACCGAAATGCCACGCCGTAGAGCAACTCGTCGTTCTGAGAATACAACGCGTTCGGCGAAGTCATAATCTCCACGCCCAGATTGCCGAACGTATCGAGCTGCCGGAAGGCGCGTTGCCAAATAAATTCGCTGAAGATGTCGGTCGCATTGTTGCCGATGCCGCGCGTTTGGTCGGAGTTGGGCATGATGAAACCGAATTCCATCGCAAGTGCGGGATGCCGATGACCTTCGCCAAATAATCGAAGCTTTGAACTAAACGAAAAATCACCGTTGTCGTGCGTCGAATCGGGGCCAGTCAGCGTAAGAGTCGGCACGAATGACGCGCCCTGCTGCTTCACATCCAAAAATTGTTGCGCGACGCCGGATAGCTCAACCTCCACAGTGCTGCCAACGCCCAAGCGCACATCAATATCGGCGACATTGGTAAGGTCGCCCGAAAGACCGGAGAGCGGATACGAAACATCCTGCAGAAAATCGAAGCCGGTTTCCACGCGCACCGTCCCTTGCGGCACCACTTCCGCGTCTGGCGTTTGCAGTGGACGATCTTGTGCGTGGCCAGGATGCGCGGAAAGCAGAAGCACGCCTGCCAGAAGCAAACCTGGAGAGATGCGGCTTGGAGAAATACTCACGATCACGCCATTCGCATGATGCCGCGCGCAATGCGCGGCGTCAAGCCCGCCACGGCCGTCAATTCACAACCTCATCCAAACGCGAATACCACTGCCGCGAGCGCCGCGCAAACAGCGGTCTCGGTGCGCAGAATGTTTTCGCCCAGTGAAGCTTCCACGAAACCGGCAGCGGCCGCTGCGGCGAATTCCCCATCGGTCCAGCCACCCTCGGGTCCAATCGCCAATGCAAATCTGCGCGAACTCTCGTCCGATCTATCGCCGATCTTCGTAGTTGGAAATATCGCTGTACGGAGCGCCGCCGCGGATGGGCGCTCGGAAAACAGAATCCGGAGACTCTCGGGCGCCGCCGCACGAAACGCATCTTGCGGAAACGCCATCGGCCGCAAGATCGGCGGCCGCAAACGCCGCGATTGCTGCGCGGATTCGCGCAAGATTTTTTCCCAGCGTGGCGCCCGCTTCGGTGCTGCGGCCACAAGCGCCTTTTCGCTACGCTCGGCCGCGAGCGGCACGATTTCCGACACGCCCAGCTCCGTAGCTTTTTCCAGCGCCCACTCGAACCGATCCATCTTCACGATCGAAAGCAGAAGCGCAATCTCAAAACGCGGCGCAACCACCGGCAATTGCTCGACGAGCGCGAAATCGATTTCCTCGCGCCCCACGCGCTCGATCCGCGCGAGCCACAATTCATCCCCGTCACTCAGTTCGTAAAGCTGCCCTGGCTCCGCGCGTAACACGCGCGACAGATGCGCTGCCGTCTCGCCGCGCAACTCCGCCGCGTTATCCACAAATCGTTCGACAAAGAATCGCCTGCGCATACGGGCTATGTTATATCAACAGCATGTCCAGAATGCGCTCTGCCTTCCGCGATAAGTTTCCGCGCCTCGTGGCTTTGCTTTTCAGCGGCTTCATCGTTTGCGCCAGCGTTCTTGCGTCCGCGGTGTTTGCGGTCCCGCCGGCCCCCTCAACCACGCCGGTCATCGTGGATACCGATGCCGGCGTCGACGATCTGCTCGCACTTGCATTTCTCTTGGCGCGTAACGACGTGCGTATCGAAGCCATCACCGTCGTCAACGGAGTGGCGCGCGTGCCCGTCGGAGCGAAAAATGTGCTCGCGCTTTTACAGCTTGCTGGCCGGCCCGAAATTCCAGTCTACGAAGGAAGCACCACGCCCCTGACCGGGCACGTCGAATTCCCCGATGTGTGGCGCACGCCATCGGAGCAATTGTCGGGCGTGGATTTGCCCAAGGCTCACCGTCATCCGCAAACAGAATCGGCGGTTCCGTTTCTTGTGCGCCGACTGGCCGATTCCAAACATCCTGTGCGTATTCTGGCTCTCGGCCCGCTTACGAATATCGCCGCGGCGCTACGCCAGAATCCGTCTTGCGCGAAAACCATTGAAGAAATCGTAATTATGGGCGGGGCCGTGCGCGTGCCGGGAAATCTTGGCGATGGCGGCGCTTACAAAACGGACAATAAGACAGCCGAATGGAATATCTACGCCGATCCGCTCGCGGCCTCGATTGTATTTGGCTCGAAGGCGCCGATCCGGTTGATTCCGCTCGACGCTACGCGGCAAGTTCCGATCCACTCGGATTTTGTCGCGTCGTTCCAAAACGCGGCCGATGGGACGCTGAAACGATTTGTAGCGCAGATTCTTGCGAGCGACGATGCGCTGATCCGCCGGGGATATTTTTATGCGTGGGATCCGCTGGCCGCCGTCGCGCTTGTCGATCCGGATGTCGTTACCGTAACACCACTGGCGATCCGCATCGAGATGAGTGGGAATGAGCGAGGGCGAACGGTGGAAGTGCCTGGTGGAATCCCAAACGCGCGGGTTGCGCTCACGGCCGATGCATCCGTGTTTCGCCGCGAATTTCTCGGAACGCTGAGCGCGGCGAAATCGCCGCCAGAAGACAAACCTTAAACTCGCTCCCTGAATTCGCGCCCTGAACTTGCTTCGTGAATTCGCGGCGCCCAGCCGCACTGTAAATCCGCGCCGCGAATCTAACCGAAGATGTCTTTTACTTTATCGAAGAACGAGGATTCGCGCTCGACGGGACGATTTTCCACCTGAAGTGTTTGGCCGAGTTGTTCGAGCATCCGGCGTTGATCGCGGCTCAACTTCGCCGGCGTCGCCACGCGCACGTTCACGTACAAATCTCCCTTGCCGCCGCCATGCGGATCGGGCAGGCCCTTCCCTTTCAGGCGAAAGATTGAGCCGGTCTGTGTCGACTCCGGAATTTTCACGCGTTCTTCGCCGTTCAATCCCGGCACCGCTATTTCGGCGCCCAGCGCGGCTTGCGATATGCTGATCGGAATCGTGCAGTAGAGGTCCGCATTGCGCCGCTCGAAAAAGGGATGCTCGCGAACTTGTAGGACCACATAAAGATCGCCTGGCGGACCGCCGTTCGGCCCGCGCTCGCCTTCGCCGGGTACGCGCAGACGCGTTTCGGAATCGACGCCCGGCGGAATGCGCAATTCAATCATGCGCACGCGTTCCACACGTCCCGCTCCGCGGCAATCGGGACATTTTTCGCGAACCACCTGCCCGGCGCCCTGGCATGCCGGACACGTGCGCGAAATCGCGAAAAATCCTTGCTGGTAATGAAGCTGCCCGTGCCCTTTGCACTGCTCGCAGGCGCTGACGCCGGTACCGGCCTTCGCGCCAGTGCCCTTGCAGGCTTCGCAAAGTTCCTGCCGTGGCACGCGAACTTTTGTCGTCAGCCCCGCCGCGGCTTCCTCGAAACTCAACTGCATGTCGTAGCGCAGATCGGCGCCGCGTTGCGCGCGCCCGCGTGAACGGCGGCCGCCGCGCCCCGAGAAAATATCCTCGAAGCCAAAGAAGTCTCCGAAGATGTCCTGAAATTCCTCGAAGATCGTGCTATTGACGCCGCTCTCGAACCCGCCCGAGGCAAGCCCAGCGTGGCCGTAGCGATCGTAAACGGCGCGCTTATTCCCATCGGAAAGCACGCTGTAGGCTTCGCTGGCCTCGCGGAATTTTTCCTCCGCCTCTTTCTTGTTGTTCGGATTGCGGTCCGGATGCCACTTGAGCGCGGCCTTGCGATACGCGGACTTCACCTCTTCGGCCGTCGCCGTTCGAGTAACCGTCAGCACCTCGTAGTAATCGCGTCTGTTCATGGTCGCCATGAATCGCTAGTTCGCCTTCTTCGCGGAATGCAAGCGCCCGCCGGGAGCGTCGGCCGCGGGATGCACAGCCACGCGCACGGCGCTGGGCCGCAAAACGCGTTCGTGAATTCGGTAGCCTTGCTGCAACACATCGACGACCGTGCCGTCGGGATGCTCGTGAGTCTCAACGCGATCGATCGCCTGATGAACGTGCGGATCGAATGGCTTTCCCGCGGCTTCGATGCGCTCCAGACCGTGGCGCGCGAGCGTGTCCCACAGCTGCTTGTAAATTATTTCCAGGCCCTTCCGATATTCTTCATATGCCGGATCGTCATGCGCGCTCAAGGCGCGCTCGAAACCGTCGAGCACGGGAAGCAAATCTTCAATCAAGCGCGACTGCGCGCGCCGGCCTTCTTCCGCGCGTTCGCGTTCGATGCGCTTGCGATAATTCTCGAAATCGGCCTGCCTGCGGACAAGCGTCTCCGCCAGCGCGTCCTTTTCGGCTTGCAGTTTCGCGAGATCTTCGGCTTGCGCGCCGGAAGTCCCGGCGGAGGACGATTCCTCGGACACCAGACCTTCTTCGTCGTTCAAGTTTGCATCCTGTTTGTCATCGCGCCCATTCATAATCGTTTAGCTCCTACCCGCGCTTTCGCTGAATAATCGCGCGACATACGCCACGGCTGTAATCGCGCGCTCGTAATGCATGCGCATCGGCCCCAAAACGCCGAGCGAGCCCTGCGCTTGATCGTGCCACGCATACGGCGCGCTGATCAGAGTGAGTTGGCCGCCGGCCGCACTGATTCCATTCACGCCAATCTGCACTTGCACCGCCTCAGGCCCGTCAATGCAACCCGAAAGCAACGCCACCAATTTCTCCCGCTCCTCGATCGCGGCGAGAAGTTCGCGCAACTGCCCCTGATCCGCGAACCCCGGAGCGGCCGCGATTTGCGCGGCGCCTTCCACGTGGACCTGGCGCGCTTCGTTTTCGCCCAGAAAGCGCGGATCGCAAAGTTCGAGCGCGTTGCGCACCAATTGATCGTAGCGTTCCTGCTCGTTCGCCAGGCGCGAAAGCAAATCCGCGCGAATGGCTTCGAGCGTGCGCCCGGCATATTCGCGATTCAAATATTCGGCGGTGTAATCGAGGTCCGCCTGCGTGAACGCGCGCTCGGGCCGCAGAATTTTGTCGCGCGCCACTCCGCCGGAGGAAACGAGCACCGTGACCACGCGTCCATCCGGCAAAAGCATGAATCGAATATGTTCGAGCACAGCTTTCGCGAGCGGCGGAGAAACGATGATGCCCAAACCGCGCGACATGGACGCAAGAACATGGCCCGCACGCTCCGCAACTTCAATCGGAGTGGTCGCAAGCGCAAGTTCCGAGCGAATCCAGGCTTGATCCTCGGGATCGAGCTTGGCTTCGGCGGAAACCACTTGCGCGAAATATCGATAGCCCGCCGCCGTCGGCACACGCCCCGCGGAAGTATGCGGCTGGTAAAGGAAACCTTCCTCCTCAAGCTCCGCCATGGTGTTGCGGATCGAAGCGGAGCTGAGCGCCTCAGGGTGCCGCTGCGAAATCGTGCGCGAAGAAACCGGCTGCCCGCTTTCGATGTAGGCGTGCACCACCCCTGTCAAAATCTGCTGCATTCGCTTCGAGCTGGGCGCGGTGGAAAGCATCGTATTGGGCGGTCAATGTCCGCTACATTTATCTTAGCATTCTTGTAAAGAGCCCGAGCGCGGCCAGTTTCTCACGTGTCCATCTGAGCGCGCTGCAAGCGATCGGAATAATCCACGTAAATCGTTTTCCATTCGGTATAGAAATCGAGCGCGGCAGCGCCGGCCTCGCGATGACCATTGCCCGTTTGCTTCGTGCCACCGAAAGGCAAATGCGTTTCGGCGCCAATCGTGGGCGCGTTCACGTAAACGATTCCGGTGTGCAGATCGCGGGTGGCGCGCAGCGCCTGATTTACATCGCGCGTGTAAACCGAAGCCGAAAGGCCGTACTTGACGCCGTTTGCGATCTCGATCGCTTCATCCAGCGTGTCGACGGGAATTAACGCGACGACCGGTCCGAAAATCTCTTCTTGCGCGATGCGCATGCCGGGCGCGCAATCGGAGAAAATTGTCGGTTCGTGAAACCAACCCTTCGCGTACGCCAGTTTGTCGAGCCGGCGTCCGCCAGCGACAAGTTTCGCGCCTTCCTTGCGGCCAATCTCGACATACTCTATCACTTTTTGCAGTTGCGCTTCGTTGATCAACGGGCCAAGTTCAGTTTTAGCGTCGAGCCCATTGCCGGCGCGCAGTGCTTTCGCGCGCGCAATCAATCGGTCGCGAAATTCCGGGTATGTATCTTTTTGCACGATGATGCGGCTGGTCGCAGTGCACCGCTGACCCGCCGTGCCAAACGCGCCCCAGACTGCGCCGTCGATCGCGAGATCCAAATTCGCGTCGCTCATCACGATCATGGCGTTCTTGCCGCCCATTTCCAGATGGCACGGCTTGAAATCGCGCGCGCAGATTTGGCTCACGGAACGGCCCGTTTCTGTTGAGCCGGTGAAACTGACGGCAGCGACGCCTTCATCGGAAACCAACGGCGCGCCGGCTTCGGGGCCCATACCGTGCACCAAGTTCACGACTCCGGCGGGAATTCCGGCTTCGACCAAAATCTCGACGAGGCGAACGGACGAAAGCGGAGTGTCTTCGGCGGGCTTCAATACGATTGTATTTCCGGCGACGAGCGCGGGCATCGATTTCCACGCGGGAATCGCCATTGGAAAATTCCACGGTGCGATCAGGGCGCACGCGCCGAGCGGCTGGCGCACCGACATCGCAATTTTACTGGGAAGTTCGGAAGGAGTGGTCTGACCGAAAAGCCGGCGGCCTTCGCCGGCCATGTAATACGTCATGTCGATGGCTTCCTGCACGTCTCCGCGCGTCTCAGCCAGAACTTTTCCCATTTCGCGCGTCATCTCGCGCGCCAATTCTTCTTTGCGGCGCACCAGAATTTCCGCGGCGCGATAGAGAATTTCGGCGCGCTTGGGGGCGGGTACCAGACGCCACGCCTTGTACGCAGCGCGCGCGGAATCCACTGCGGCGCGGACGTCGCGCTCGTCGGAGGCGGGAAAGATTCCAACCAGATCAGATGTGTCGGCGGGATTGCGATTTTCAAAAGTGCGGGCGGAATGCGAATCGATCCATTCGCCGTCGATGAAATTCTTGAAAGTTTTGGGGAGCGCCGCGGCCGCCATGCTATTGAGTCGCGTCGTTGCCGCCCTGAATCGAAGCGGAGGGCGTGGCCGGCGACGGAGAAGCCACGGGTGAGGGCGCGCCTTTGCCGGCGACGTCGGAGCCGAGGCCGAGGCGCTGGAGAGTGAGCGCGTCAATCTTCCCAGTGGGACTGAGGCCGTGTGCGGACTGGAATTGCTTCATCGCGGCGATCGTGGCGGCGTCCCACTTCCCTGTCGGATCGCCCTGATACGCATTGTCGCGCGCGAGCGCGGTTTGGATTTCGGAGATACGGTCGGGAGCGGGGACCATTTGGCCGCGCGGTTCACGGGCGTGATGTCTTGCATGCGCGGTGCGCGACGACGCGCTGTGCGACGTGGTGGTCGCGGGCTTGTGCGCGGGCCGCGATGTTTGCGCCGTGGCGCAAATTGCGGCGGCAAGCAGCATCGCCAATGTGATCGCAAATGAACTACGGGTGAACATTGTGTCGCCTGTACGGAACTCTTTGGATCGCATCTTAAAAACCAACCGCGCACAGGCAGGAGTGCCTGTGCTACAGGGCCCTTCGTCAAATGGCGCCGTTTCGTCCGCGCTCAATCTCGTCCGCTGACGCGATACTCTACTTCCACTTCAAGTGCAAAATCTACTGGCCCGGCGCCGGCACCGTGCCTGCAAGCAGGACGGTTAGAAGCTCGCCGGTATCGCCGTGGCGGATTACCTTGAACAGGATATCCTGGCCGGGCTTTAGGGATTCGGTTGCGGCACGATAATCGGCGACCGAGGTCGTGCTCACGTGATTGATTTCCGCGATCACGTCGCCGCGCTCGAAGCCGACATCCTCACCGAACGTTGCGGGATCGACAGCCATCACAAGCACGCCGTGCTGCCCCGTGTATTCCAGGCGCTTGGCGCGATCGGGAGTTAGCTCGGCGAGATGCAAGCCGAACAACACGGGAGCTTCGTCTTGCACTGTACCGCCGTTGTCGTTGTTGGAATCCGTGTCACCGGAATCGTCGTCCGGAACGATCTTGGAGCGGTCCGCGACGGCTACTGACGCATCGTGCTGGGTTCTGTCGCGGACGTAACCGATGGTGACTTTCTCGCCCACGGCGGTGGACGCGATTGGATTGACGAGATCGTTCCCGGTGTGCACGGGATGGCCGTTGACCGCGGTGATCACATCGCCGGCTCTTAGGCCGGCCTTATCGGCGGGACTGCCTGGCGTGACGGATTGCAGCACGACTCCGTAAGGCGCGCCGAGATCGCGAAGGACGACGGGATTGCTGCTCTGGCCGTCGGTGAATTCAACGCCAATCGAGCCGCGTGTGACGTGGCCATTGGCGATGATCTGATTGTAAACGCCGATGGCTGTGCTCGAGGGCATGGCAAAGCCGACGCCTTCATAGCCGCGTCCGCCGGTGATGATCGCGGTGTTGATGCCAACCACCTGGCCGGCGAGGTTCACCAGCGGGCCGCCGGAATTGCCGGGATTGATGGCGGCGTCGGTCTGAATGAAGCGCTGAAATTGGCCGCCGATGTTGGCGCGATCCTTGGCGCTGATGATGCCGGCCGTGACGGTGGCCTGCAAGCCGAAGGGACTGCCGATGGCGAGAACCCAATCGCCGACCTGGACCCCATCGGAATTGCCAAGTTGCGCGGTGGGAAGATCTTTACCAGCGTCAATCTTGATGATGGCTAGATCGGTTTCCTTATCGATGCCGACGACCTTGGCGGTGTAAAGCGTTTGATCGTCGTTCAACTGGACTTGAATCTTGGTGGCTTGATCGATTACGTGATTGTTGGTGAGGATGAAACCTTTTTTATCGACGATTACGCCGGAACCGAGGCTGCGCTCGGCTTGCTCGCCCTGATCGGGCGAATTGAAGAACTTATTGAAGAAATCCTGGAAGGGATCGGGCTGGGCTGAGCCGTTATCGTCGCCCTGATCGTCGTCATCGCCGCTGCCGCGGTGGGCGCGCGCCCTGCTCTTCTCAATAACCTGCGTGGTGGAGATGTTTACGACGGCCGGCTCGACCTTATTCACGATTCCGGCGAAGGTGCTAGACATCTGCACGGCGTCGGGTTGGGCGAGAGGAGTGGCTCCGATGGCGAAGAAGTGAGTGGCGCTGACCCGGCCTTCGATCACGGTGCCGATGAGCATGCCGATGATCAGGGTTAAACCGATCGCGAAGGAAGCCAACAACTTCCGGCCGCGCGTCCAGGATGCAAAATCACGCCACGCCATGCGCATATCACGCACCTCAAAAATGGACCCAAGAGAGTTCCGCAGGGGTACCGAATAAGAGATTATACCATCGACTGGCAATCCTCTCGCCGAACCTGGTGGCGTGATTCGAGAGAGGCACTGGCGCGCGGCATGATCTGGTTCGCCGCACGCTGGTAGGACGCTGGGTAAGCACCGTGGTACCCACACCCCCGGTGCATTTTGCTAATGTGTTGCAAAATAGGGGCTTACAGGAGAAGAGTGCGGATAGTGTTGGAAACACAGGGACATAAAACGCTTTAGTTTCAACTCGATGCGCACTCTTTGGGCATAGTACTGAAAATAGACGGTTTAGAAGAGCGTTTTTCACGAGGGAGTATGATGGGAGTTGCGCGAGCGGTGTGCGGACGTCGGGAGCAGTATTTCTTTCGCCGCGAGGGCATCGCGTTTGCGGGGACATACATCAGCCTAGCACGTTACGTACTACACTGTCAATCTATATTCATAGGTTATTCGAACACGAAGGCGTGGAGAGGCCTCAAGGGTTGTGCCGCGCTATGAGGCAACCGTGAGATTGTTGCGCCCATCTCGCAGGCTCCCGAACAATTATGCCGCTGGGGACGATTGGCAAAGGCGCGGGGATCGGGCGGAACCGAGTTCCGCCGTCACCGGGTGAATGTGATCGAGGCAAACTTGTTTGGCGTGTGGGGCGAATGATAAACTGCACACGACGCGAAAATTTGCCGAGCCGCATACCGAGGTAATTCATTGTCCGATTCAAAGCAGCACGACGATAGTTTCAAGGTTGTGGACCGCAGGCCGTTTACGGCCGAGGGCGAATTGCGGCCGGATGCCGCGGATGAGAAGCAGAAGCGGGAGGCGCAACCGGCAGTGGGAACACCGAGCGCGGCGAAACCGCAAAGTGCGGCTGGCGCTGCGGGCGCGGCTCCCGCGGAGGCGCCTCAGCAAGTATTGACGACGGACGCGGCGCAGATTAAGCCTTCGCGCGGATTTGAATCGCTGGTGAATTTTATCGCGCAGAACGCGGCGATGGTGCTGGGGGCTTACCCCGATCCACGGACGGGGCAACCAATCATCGACCTTGAAGGCGCGCGCGAATTGATCGATATGCTGGATGCGTTGCGTGACGCTACTCGCGGAAATCTTGCGGCGGAAGACGACCGGCTGCTGCTGGACGTGCTTGGCAGCCTGAAACTTTCCTTCATGGAAATGACCAAAGCCGCGGCGAAGGCCATCAAGGAAAAAGCACCGCCTCGAACTTGAGCGAAGCTCGATCTACACTTCCACACGCCATGCCGGTCAATCGGCTTGAACTCACCATGCTCGGCTCCGGGACTTCGATGGGGGTTCCGACGCTGGGGTGCCATTGCGCGGTGTGCTGTTCGACCGATCCACACGACAAACGGACGAGGCCTTCGATATTGCTCTCGCGCGAAGACCACGGCGTAATACACAACGCCGTGATCGACACCACTCCGGATTTCAGATTTCAGGCGTTGCGCGCGGGGATCGACCGGCTGGACGCCGTGGTGTTCACGCACGCGCACGCGGATCACATCCTGGGCTTCGACGACATCCGGCCTTACAACATGCGGCAGAAGATGGCGCTGCCGGTGTATGCGTCGGACGCGACGATCGAGACGCTGCGGCGCACGTTTGCGTACGTGTTCGCGCCGGCGCCTGCCGGATTGCTGATTCCGCAAGTCACGCTGCACCCGATCCACGGGCCGTTCGAATTGCTGGGCGCGAAATTCACGCCGATTCCGGCGGAGCACGGACCATTGCAGGTTTTCGGATTTCGCGTGGGCGGGATGGCATATCTGACGGATTTCGGGCGCTTGCCGGAATCCTCGAAGGCGCTGCTGACGGACCTGGACGATTTCATTTTGGATGCGCTGCGCGACGAACCGCAACCGATGCATCAGACGGTGGAACAGGCCGTTGCGCTGGTTCGAGAATTGCGGCCGCGTCGCGCGTGGTTCACGCATATCGCGCACGATCTGCCGCACGAAGCCACCAATGCGAGGTTGGCGGCGATGGGATTGCCAAACGTGCAATTGGGCTATGACGGGTTGCGGATCGAGGTGCGGGTCTGATGGCGATTGCGATCCTACGCACGCCGCAAGAATGGTTCTTGCGCTATACGAGCGCGGGAAAATTCTCCGCGCTTTCGGTGGGCGCATTCGATGGACTGCATCTAGGGCATCAGGAAGTTCTGCGAGGCGTGGTGGCACGGGCGCGGGCAGCGGAGTCCGTGGCCGGCGTGGTGACGTTCGATCCGCATCCGTTGCGGATTCTGAGGCCGGCGGAGGCGCCGCCGATGATCGCGACGCTTGAACAGCGGCTTGCGGGATTTGAGCGCGCGGGGATTGAAGCGGCGCTGGTGCTCGCATTTACGCCCGCCGTCGCGGAAATATCGGCCAGGGATTTCCTGGAAGCGATTCTGGTGGAGCGGCTGGGGATGGGCGCGATCTGCGTCGGGCCGAATTTCCGGTTCGGCCACAAGCAAACGGGAAATACCGATTTGCTTTCGGAGATGGGGCCGGAACTGGGATACGAAGTTGAGATCGTGCCGCCGGCGCTGCTGCGCGGCGAAATTGTTTCGAGCACGGCGGTGCGCACGGCGGTTGCGGCGGGGCAAGTGAGCGCGGCGGCGGAATTATTGGGACGGCCATTTTCGTTGACGGGGCCGATACGACCGGGCGCGGGGCGCGGAGGGGCGATTCTGGTGCCTACGCTGAATTTGGCGCCGGAACAGGAATTACTGCCGAAGACGGGCGTGTATTGCACGGAGACTGTGGTGGGCGGGAAGGTGTATCGCTCGGCGACGAATGTGGGATACCGGCCAACGTTCGACGGGCAGGCGCTATCGGTCGAGAGTCATTTGTTTGATTTTTCGGAGATGACGGTGAGCGAGACTATCGAGGTGCGATTCTGGGAGCGGCTGCGGGACGAGCAGAAGTTCGCGAGTGTGGATGAGTTGCGGCGGCAGATTGAGTTGGATCTGCGGGCGGCGAGGGAATTCTTTCGGAAGCGGGATGCGTCGATTGAGCACGCGTAGCGCGCTAACCAAACATCGGGTCGATCCGTGCCATTGTGTCGCCCCTACGGGGCTTCAATTGGTTGTTAGTGCTGAGTTCGAGAATCTGTAGCGTCGGAAGCTCATGGTTACAGCTTCAATTCTTTCTCAAGGACTGTCATCTTCAGGGTTTCGCGCTTGACGCCGTCCGACACCATGGCCGCCTGCGTTTCCGGCGAAGACACCATGTTCTTGAAAGTTTCCAGGTTGTCGGGCTCGAAGCAGATCGTGACTTCGTTTCCGGAGACCGAAAAATGGACCGGCGCGCGGAGCGTATATTTCCGGAAAACGTCGGCGTGCGTCCGGAAACCCGCTTCCCACTTCGCCGGATCTTGAACCTGCGATGTGACGATTACCTTGGACATGTTTCGCCTCCTTGAATTGTTGGGCCGCGGTGGTGCGGGCCGGTGAATCGTGGCGGGAGCATAGCACTTCAGCGGCGCGATTGTCTCCGGCGCTCGAAAATCGGTAGTGGGCTAATTGCGTGTTGCCGGGTCGCATCCATCAGAGCCTTCGCGTTACGCCCGCTATGCAGGCGGGGACCTTCGCCGGTGCAAAGTCCTAAATATAACGCAGAGGCGCAGAGGGCGCGGAGATACGCGGAGAAAAACGACGGAATTTGGGTCGGCGGCCTATGGCGACCTCCCGTGGTCCAACAGCCGCCAGCAACACAACATTAGCCCACCACCCGGAAACCGCCGATGAAGCGTTCGCCCCTACGGGGCTTGAATCAATTCGCGATATGTACCCAGTGCTCCGCCCTGGGCTAGGAAGTCGTGCCGCCCCTCTGGGACTTGGGTGAGATTGCAGTGCGATCCGCGCAGCGATTGAGCGTACGAGGCGCGTGAGCGGACTGCATTACGATCGGCGCAACGATTGCGAATACGAGAAGCTGGAGACGAGGCGGCCTAGGCGCGACAGTTGGCGCAGACGCCACCTACTTCGGTGCGGGTTACGGTGATTTCCATGCCGCAATCGTGAGCGATTTGACGTTTTAATTGCTCGAAGAGGCTGGATTCAAATTCGCGGACTTTGCCGCAGCGCAGGCAGGCGACGTGAATGTGATCGCGAGGACCGTGGGCTTCGTAATAATGCTGATCGCCGCGGAGATGGAGCAGATCGAGCTCGTCGATCAGGCGATGGCGCTTCAGAAGATCGAGCGTGCGATAGACCGTAACGCGATGAACGTGGGAATCGACGCGTTGGGCGCGCTCGAGAATTTCGTCGGCGGCGAGGTGGCGCTCGGCGCGGTCCATGACCTGGAGGAGGACGCGGCGCTGGCGCGTGAGGCGGACACCTTTTTTCGTGAGCGCTTTCTCGAGGCGGCCGGGGCGCGAATCGACGTGAATGCGTTCTCCGGAACTGACGCGATGTGCGGCGGTGGAGTGCATGGCGGAAATTCTCTGCGACCGCGATTGCTTAGTGGTGCGGCAGCAGCCTCAGAACGTCATTGTACATAACTATGGCGAAGACACACAGGAGGAAGACGACGCTGACGGTGACGAAGCGCTCTTTGGCGCGCAGGCTGAGGTCGTGGCGCATCGCACCCTCGATCAGAAGCATCAGGATCATGCCGCCATCGAGCGGGCCGATGGGCAACAAGTTCAGCACGCCCAGATTCACGCTGATCATGACCATCAATCTAAGCAGATCGCCGATTCCGCCCTGCGCGGCACGGCCGGAATCGCGCGCGATGCCCAGAGGGCCTTCGAGTTCCTTGACGGAAACTTTGCCGCGGAACAATCCCACGACGACGTTCAAAAGCTGACGGCAGAGCATGCCGTTGAATTCGACGGAATAAGCGACCGCCTGGAACGGAGAATATTTCCGCTCGATCGTGGCGGGGCGCATTTCAAAGCCGAGTTGCCAGCGCGCACCGCCGCCATCGCCGGGATCGAGCCAGGTGGGGCGCGCGGTGAGCGTGACCGTCTGGCCGCCGCGCAGGACGCCGAGTTGCACGGGAGCGGCGCCGGTCTGCTGGAGCAGATGGCCTAATTGTTGCTGCGGGCTTGGCAACGGCTGACCATTTAACGACAGGATTTGGTCGCCGGGTTTGAGTCCGGCGAGCGTGGCCTGCGAATTCGGCGTGACCGAATCGACCATGGTCTGCTCAATCGGATAGCCGACGGCGGCAACCTCATCGGGCACGGCTTGAACGGTGACGGGCAAAACGTTACCGTTGCGTTCGACTTCGGCGGCGATCGACGAACCGGGAATCGAAAACATCAGACGCGTGGTAAGGCGATCCCAGGTGGGGTTCTTGACGCCGTCGAATTCAACGACGCGATCGCCGGCTTGGATGCCGGACTGCTGGGCCGGGGAATTTGCGAGGACACCGGCGACGTCCACAGGTTTATTTTCGTAGAGAGGCTGCTCGGTGCCGCGTAACGCCAGTCCCGCGACGATCACGAGAGCCAGCAAAATATTCATGGTCGGGCCGGCGAGGCCAATCAGGATGCGCTGCCAGCGCGGCTTGGACAGCATTTCATCGGGCGCGCCAGCGCGTTCTTCAAAAGTATTGTCGCCGGCCATGCGCACGTAGCCGCCAAGCGGCAGCGCGCTAAGGCGATAATCGGTGTTGCCACGCTTGATGCCGAACAGACGCGGGCCGAATCCGACGGAAAAAACGTCAACCCGCACACCAAATGCGCGCGCCACAAGAAAATGTCCCCATTCGTGGATGAGGACCATCAACCCGAGCCCGAAGACAACACCTACGATGCCCAACAGGAAATCAATCGCCATTTCGCCTCGTTACGATATTTTGACCGTCCGGCGCGGCGGACTCCGCTGTGCGTGCGGCTTGGCACGGAAGCTGTTTCATGCCGCGGTTTTCTGAAATCGCGATACTTCTTCCTGCGCCATGCGCCGGGCCTCGCGGTCGGCTTCGAGCACATCGGCTATGCTGTCCAGGCGAACGCGCGGCGTGCGCTTCAGAACTTGTTCAATTACGCGCGCAATTGCCGGAAATGGCATGCGGCGTTCGAGAAACGCCGCGACCGCGATTTCGTCGGCGGCGTTGAAAGCGCACGGCCACGCGCCACCCTTTTGCAGCGCCTCGCGCGCCAAGCGCAGACACGGGAAACGGCGCGTCGACGCGGGCTCAAAATCCAGGCGGCGCAGCGCAGCCCAGTCAAGCGCCACTTCTTTGGATGCGGCCCGCTCTGGGTAGGTTAGCGCATATTGAATGGGCATGCGCATATCGGTTGGGCCGAGTTGCGCGAGAATTGAACCATCGACGAATTCGACCATGGAATGAACCGTGGACTGCGGATGGACGACGACGTCGATCTGATCGGGGCGCATGTCAAAAAGCCAGCGCGCTTCGATCACCTCAAAACCTTTGTTCACCAGCGTGGCGGAATCCACTGTAATGCGCGGTCCCATGCGCCAGTTGGGATGCGCCAGGGCTTGCTCGGGCGTGACGGTGGCCAGTTGCGCGAGCGGCGTGCGGCGAAACGGTCCGCCGGACGCGGTGAGAATCAGGCGCAAAACTTCCGGATGCTGACCGGCGCGCAGGCACTGATGAATCGCATTGTGCTCGCTATCGACGGGGAGCAACTCGCAGCCGGACGCGCGCGCGGCGGCCATCACTACTTCCCCAGCGGCGACGAGGATTTCCTTGTTCGAGAGCGCGACGCGCTTGCCTGCTACGACCGCGGCGTAGGTGGCTTCGAGTCCAACGACTCCGACGGCGGCGGACACTACGATTTCGGCTTTCGGATGCGTCGCGACAGCGAGCATTCCGGCGGTGCCGTGCTGGATCTCGGGGAGCGGCGCATGGCCTGCTGCGCGAAGGCGCTCGGTGAGCTCCGTGGCACGCGCGGCGTCAGCGACGGAGACTAATTCGGGGCGATGCTGAGCGATCTGCGCCGTCAATACCTCGAGATTTCCACCGGCGGCTAGCGCGACCACGGCAAAACGACCGGCGAGCGCGTTGACTACGGACAGAGTTTGGCGGCCGATCGAACCGGTGGAACCGAGAATGGAGATTGATTTCAAGTCACCCATCTGTGCGGGGCCACAAAACGAAAACCGAGCTAAACGCTACTTCACTTGGCCGCGACCACCAATTGAAAATAGTACCAGACCACTGGAATCGATAGAACCAGCGCGTCGACGCGATCAAGAACTCCGCCGTGGCCCGGCAACAACGTGCCGGAATCTTTCATCCCGGCGCTGCGTTTATAAGCCGATTCGAGAAGATCGCCGAATTGGCCGGCAATGTTGCCAAGCGCGGCCATCACCAGCATGTTCACGGTGCTGACGCCTACCCACTTGGCCGCAAGCGCGCCGACGAGCATCGAGCCGGCGAGATTCGCAACGGCGCCTTCCCAGGTTTTCTTGGGGCTGAGTTGCGCGGCCATTTTCGTGCGGCCGATGGACCGGCCGATGAAATACGCGAGCGTGTCGCCGACCCAAATCATCGCCAGCGCGAAAAGCAAAAGCCGCGGGGAGATTGCGTCCAGGCGAACGGCGGCGCTGAACGGCAGGGCAACAAACAACAGCGCCGCGGCGCTGATGCCGAGATCGGGCAGCACGTCGGCGAGAGGCAAATTGCTGAACACCGCGATCGCGCCCGCGCCGAAAACGAAAAACAACAACACCATTTCGAGTGAAGCCGAAAATACCGGAGACTGGTGCAGCATCACGATGTCGCGCGTCAGGGGTGTGCGCTCGAACTGAGAGGTCTGCCATTGCTGGAACACGATGAGCACGGCGCAGGCGCACGTCCAGAAGCGATAGCCCTTCAGACCCGCGCGTTCGCCGAGAGAAAAAAACTCCAGCAGCGCGAGCACAACCACGGTGGCTCCGATGGCCGCGACGAGAAGAGTGGAGCCCCACCACACCAAAGCAATCACCGCGGGGATCAGAATGGTGGCAGTGAGAATGCGAGTGCGTGTCACGCGAGTCCGCCGGCGGAACGGTGGTGCGAGGCGTGGATGATCGAATTCGCGGGCTGCAAATGAAGCCCAAGAAGTACGCGATCGGGAGGCGTCGGCAAGCGGTTAGGCCGTCTCGCGATGCGGGCGCGTGGCCAGACCGCCGTAGCGGCGCTCGCGTCCGGAGAAATCGAGGAGCGCGCGGTAGAGCTCGGCGCGCGTGAAATCGGGCCAGAGCGTTTCGGTGACGTACATTTCGGCGTAAGCGATCTGCCAGAGAAGAAAATTACTGACGCGCATTTCGCCACTGGTACGAATCAGGAGATCGGGATCGGGCAGACCGGCAGTGTAGAGATGCTTCGCGACCATTTCCTCGTCGACGTGGCAAGCAGCGATACCGCCATTGTTACGCGCGCGATCGAGTATCGAATTGAATGCGTCGACGATTTCGGCGCGCCCGCCGTAATTGAGCGCGACGGCCAACTTCATGCCGGAATTGCCGGCGGTCAATTCCATGGCGCGGTCAATATCGGAACGAACGCCGGCAGGCAACTGATCGGAGCGGCCAATCACCAGCATGCGAATATTGTTTTTGTGAATCACGGGCAGCTCGCGGCGGAGATATTCACGCAGCAGGCGCATCAGAAAATCGATTTCGGCTTTCGGGCGGCGCCAATTCTCCATCGAAAAAGCATAGAGGGTGAGGGCGGGAATTCCAAGACGCGCGCACGTCTCAATCACGTTTCGCGCGGCGCGCACACCGGCTTTGTGACCCGCCAAGCGCGGCAGGTGCCGTCGCTGCGCCCAGCGGCCATTGCCATCCATGATGACGGCAACGTGCTCGGGCAGCCGGCGCGGGTCAAGCTCACCGAGCAGGCCAGCCTCTTCTTTATTTGCGGGTTCCAAGCGCTCCGGGGCTTGCACAATTCCCTTTCCGGCACGTCCCAGGCAAGACGACCGGTGGCAGACCCAAGCCCTGCCAATAGTGAATAGTACGACTGACGAAAACTAACATACGAATACCGTCCCTGCAACTGACGGCGGCCTGCGCGCCGCGGCGGTAATCGCCGGCAAGTTACAGGCGGATCACAATTTTAATTTGACGAATGCGACGGCCGCAGCCGCGGCGTTCGGGAAAATGGCGGTGTAAACAAGGACGAGCGTGAGCGCGATCATGGAGACCGTGGTCAGCCAGGCGACGATGTTGAAGGTGGGCGAATTCACGTGCTCGCCCATGAGGTCTTTTCGGTTTACAAGCAGGAGCATGAAGATCAACACAATCGGGAGCCACACGCCGTTGGCGACCTGCGACAAAACGAGGATGCGGTAGAGCGGCGCGTGCGGAATCAAGATCACGGCCGCGCCCACGACGAGCATCGCGGTGTAAAGACTGTAAAAAATCGGAGCATCGTTGAATTTGCGATCGATTCCGGCTTCAAAACCCATGCCTTCGCAGATCACGTGCGCGGTGGAAAGCGGCAATATCGAGGCGGCGAACAGCGACGCGTTCAGAAGACCGAACGCGAAAAGTAGTCCGGCCCAGCGGCCCGCGAGCGGCACTAAAGCCTGGGCTGCTTCGCCGGCATCGGTGATATTGCGATGCCCCGAAACGTAAAGCGTTGCCGCCGTGCAAACGATAATGAAGAACACTACCACCATGCATGACACGCTGCCGACGATAACATCGGCGCGCGCCTGGCTATATTGGCGCTTGCCAATGCGCTTTTCGACGAAGCTTGCCTGCATGTAAAAAAATTGCCATGGCGCGATCGTGGTGCCCACGAGGGCCGTAAGCATCAGCAGATAGCCGGCATTGAAGTGAAACGAAGGGATCACCGTGCTCTTGGCGGCCAGCAGCCAGTTGGGGTGCGCGAGAAATGCCGAAAAAAGATAGGCGAGATAGAAGGTACACGCGACCAGGAAAATTTTCTCCACCTGGCGATATGTGCCGCGCAAAACCAGCACCCAAACAATCAGCGCGGCAATGGGCACGGCGATGTATTTCGAGATATGAAAAATCTGCATCGAAGCCGCGACGCCGGCAAATTCCGCCGTGGTGTTGCCCATATCGACGAGGAGTCCCGCCAGGATAAGAAAGAACGTGGGACGGAAGCCGAACTCTTCGCGAATCAAATCCGACAATCCCTTGCCGGTGATCACGCCCATGCGCGCGCACATTTCTTCCGTGACGTAGAGCGCGATGGTCATCGGAATCAGGGACCACAGAAGCGCGTAGCCGAATTGCGCGCCCGCCTGCGTATAAACCGAGATGCCGCCGGCGTCATTGTCAACGTTCGAGGTGATTACGCCAGGCCCGAGAATCGCGAGAAATATGAGCAGGCGCCGGCGCAGGATGCGCGTGCGTTTGCCAAACTCCGCGCCGCGCTCGCGCCATACTTGAACTCGCCGAGTGAAAGAAGCCCAGTTCATAGTTTCCGCCGGAGCCGGGTGACGACGTCGTCCACGGCGATCGCGCCAATCGGGCGGCCCATGTCGTCGATAACAGCGAGGCTGCGCAAATTGTATTTGTCGAAGAGGTCGAAAACTTCCTTTTCGTTGGCGTCGGCGGGCACGGAAACCAGCGGCTCGGTTTTCATTTCGGTCATGTGCTGACCGGGCTCGGCAAGCAGAAGGCGTGCGGCCGCGACGGTGCCGGAAAACTTCGCGTCATCGTCGATCAGGAATATCGTGTCGAGCAATTCAAGATGAACGTCGCGCGACCCGATCCACATGACGACTTCGTCGCGCGTGGAGGTCTCGCCAACGAAAACAAACTCGGTATTCATCATACCGCCGGCAGTGTGCTCCTCGAACTGAAGGAGGGCTCGCACTTCGCGCGCTTCCCTGCCCGGCATCTCCTGCAAAACTTCCTGCGAAGTCTGCGGCGCGAGGTCGGCCAAAACGTCGGCGGCTTTGTCCGGATCCATTTCTTCCAGGATGTCGGCGGCTTTACCGCGGTCCAAAGTCTCGACGATTTCCTTGGTCAGGCGCTTATCGAGTTCGGCCAACGCTTCCGCGGCGGTCTCTTCGTCGAGCGACGCGATGATGGCCTGGCGCTCGGCGGGAGACAATTCTTCCATGATATCGGCAAGGTCCGCCGGATGCATTTCTTCGAGCTGCCGGTTCGAGATGCGCAGTTTGATGCGGCGCAAGGGATCGGGCTCGATCAAATTGACAAACTCCCAGCGAATCGTGCGCGTCGGCAATTTGTCTTGCAGGCGGCGGATGAGCCCGGGAGAAGCAACACCCTGCAATAGGCGCCGTGCCGCGCCGCTGAGGCCGACGTCCACTTGCGTGACGCGCAGCTCGACGGTGCCGTTTGAGGGCTCGTCGGCCAGATCGACATCATTCACGCGCACAACTTTGCGCCCGCTTGTGTCAATGATCTGCTGATCGAGCAAATCCTTACCCACCGCGAGCCAACTTTCGTTCGGCGCGTAATAATCCAGAGCCTTTTCCTCGACGTTCAGCTTGATCACTCCGGGCGCGACGAATGCGACGTGATCGTACCGCGCAACCATCGGCAGATATTTCCCGCGTCCGAGCAAAATTCGAGCCACGCGATTCGGCTGGTCAGCCGGTTCGATGAACAGTTCGTTCACCCGCCCGACGAAATTGCCCGCCGAATCGTACGTCTCGGCTCCGAGAAGTTCTGTGGCGTGCAGCATGAGTATTCCGTTCGCGATCCCGCCCAAAATGCGCCTAAAAACACAAAGCCCGCGACCAAATCAAATTCCGGGCCGCGGGCGATCCGCACAGGCGATGGCCACTAACGGCGCCGCGGACCGCTCCTGCCGGTTTCCGGACTCATTTCCGGGATACGTCCCGATTCAATCTTCAACAAGCCGGCAGCCAAGCTGGCGCCGGCAGGCCCAGGCTCCATTTCACTTGAGGCGCGCATTGCGACCGAATTCCTCCGGTTTAGTTAGTTAAAGCGTAGGCGCATCTTTGTCAAGACAAGAATGATGTTTTGACGGGTATTTTTCCATGAACAACTCGGCGCCAGATGACGACTCGGCGAAGCTGCCGCCCACCCCGACGTGAGGCAACGCGCTGATTTCCATTTCGGCGCACGCCGCCCCGTTAAGCCACAGGTATAATGCACCTCGCGCGGCCGCAGGCCACGCGGCACCCCATGAACGAATCGACCAGTTCATCCGCGAATTCCCCGACAAGTCCGCTGATGCGCCAGTATCACGCGATAAAATCGCGCTATCCGCACGCACTGCTGCTATTTCGCCTTGGGGATTTCTACGAGCTTTTTTTTGAAGACGCCATTCTTGCGGCGCGCGAATTGCAAATCACGCTGACGTCGCGCAATCGCGAACGCGGCGAGCAAATCCCGATGTGCGGAGTTCCATACCACGCCGCGGAGGCATATGTGGCGCGGCTCCTGCGCGCGGGATACAAAATCGCCGTATGCGATCAGATGGAAGAGGCCGGTCCCGGCAAAAAACTTGTGCGGCGCGAAGTCGTGCGCGTGATCACGCCCGGCACGGCCACCGGCCTTAATGTGCTCGAGCCGCGGGAGAACAATTTTCTGGCGGCGGTGGCGCGTGGGGCCGCGGGCTCGGCCATTGGCCTGGCTTTCGTGGACGTTTCCACCGGTGAATCCAGCGCCACCGAGTTTTCCGGGCCGGGCGGGGAAGAAAAACTTCGCGATGAGATCGATCGTTTGCGTCCGCGGGAAATTCTATTGCCCCGGCAGGCGGGACTTTTCGCTCGTGATTCCGGTTCCGGTGTCGGCGCCGATGGCTCGGCCGCGCGGCTTCCAGGCGGGGCTTCCTCCGAAACGCGGATTGAGGAGTGGATTTTCGCGCACAGTTACGCCGAGCGTATTCTACGCGAGCAGTTCGGCGTTTCGGGACTCGAAGGATTCGGGCTGGCCGACCACCCGGAAGCGACGCGCGCGGCCGGCGCGCTGATTCACTATCTTCGCGAGACGTCGGCCGTCGGAACCGAAGGCGAGGGCGCTCGCGTAGACGCATTGCGGCACGTGGATCGCATGCGCTTTTACGAGCAGTCCGATGCGCTGGTGCTGGACACGGTGACTGTGCGCAATCTGGAGCTGGTAGCGCCGCTGTTCGCCGAAGACGCAGCGCGCGCCGGTACGGCTGTCACGCTGCTCGCGGCGCTCGACGACACCGTCACGGGAATGGGAGCGCGTCGATTGCGCGGATGGATATTGCGGCCGCAAGTGGATCGCGCCGAAATTGAGATGCGTTTGGACGCCGTTGGCGAACTCATCGCGCAAACAGTGCTGCGCGAGGAGATTCGGCGCGAACTGGCCGGCGTGCAGGATATCGAACGCCTCGCCGGGCGCATCACGCTGGGGGTGGCGGCGCCGCGCGATCTCGTCGGCCTGCGAGACACTCTTACGCGATTGCCGCTCGTGCGCGGATATCTCGAGCGTGCGACAAGTGCGCGGCTGGCGGCCCTTCGCGCGCAGATCGACGACCTGGCGGATGTGCGCGAGCGCCTGGAACGCGCCATTGCGGATGATCCGCCGAATCTCGCGTCAGATCCCGGCGTGATTCGCGCCGGTTACGATGCAGAGCTCGATGAGCTACGCGAGCTCTCGCAGCGCAGCAAGCAGATCATCGCCGCGATGGAGGATCGCGAGCGTCGGCGCACGGGAATCGCGTCGCTCAAGATCCGCTACAACCAGGTGTTCGGCTACTACATCGAGGTGTCAAAAACGAATCTGCATCTGGTGCCACCGGATTTCGAGCGCAAGCAGACTCTCGTGAACGCCGAGCGCTTCACCGCGCCCGAGCTAAAGGAATACGAACGCAAAGTGCTCGACGCCGACCAACGCATCGCCGAAATCGAGCGGCGCCTATTCGCGGAATTGCGGGCGTGGCTTGCCGAACATGCGGCACGCATGCGGCAAACAGGCACGGCTCTGGGGAAACTCGACGTGCTGTTGAACTTCGCGCGCCTCGCGGCGTCGCGCCGATACGCGCGGCCCGACTTTTCCGCAACGGGCGAATTGATGATCGTCGCGGGACGCCATCCCGTCATCGAACGGCTGCTCGAACAGCGCGGCGAACGATTTGTGCCCAACGATCTTTATCTCGATCAGGCCACCCAACAAATTCTGCTGATCACCGGGCCGAACATGGGCGGCAAATCCACATATCTGCGCCAAGCGGCGCTGATCGTACTGATGGCGCAAATGGGATCGTTCGTTCCGGCCGAGCAGGCGCGTCTGCCGATTACCGACCGCATTTTCACGCGCATTGGCGCGTCGGACAATTTGGCGCGCGGGCGCTCCACATTTTTAGTGGAGATGAGCGAAGTTGCGGCGATTCTGAACACGGCGACACCGCGAAGCCTGGTGCTGCTGGACGAAGTGGGGCGCGGCACGGCGACATTCGATGGCCTTTCGATCGCGTGGGCGGTGGTGGAACATTTGCAGGCCGAGACGCGGGCGTGCGCGCTGTTCGCAACGCATTATCATGAGCTGACCGAGCTTGCGGATTTGCTGCCGGGTGTGCGCAACGTGCACGTCGCAGTGCGCGAAACGGCGGACGATATTATTTTTCTGCGACGCGTCGAAGAAGGCAGCGCCGACAAGAGCTACGGCATCGAGGTCGCGCGGCTTGCCGGCGTGCCGCGCAGCGTGATCGAACGCGCGCGCGAAATTCTGCGCCGGCATGAGCAGAGCGAACACGAATTGAGCGAAGAACTTACGCCGGGGGCCGAACGGCCTGAAGCAGCCGCTGAGCGTGAGCCGCCTTTATTCACGCCCATCGATCGCAACGTGCTTGAAGCTCTGCGCGGCGCCGATCTCGACAATTTGAAACCGCTCGACGCGCTCAATCTGCTCGCCGCGCTGAAAAAGCAAATTTCGTGAGCCGCCCTCGCCGCGCCACCACACTCGTCATGGGGATGATGTCCGGCACTTCGGCCGATGGAATCGACGTGGCGCTCGTGCGAATTTCTGCTCGCGATCCGAACGGCGCCGGATCGGCGAAGATCGAAAACTTCGCGACGATTCCCTACCCTGCGGTTTTACGCAGATTTATTCTTCGCATCGCGGAAGGCGAACGCGTCACGGCGGGGGAAATCAGCAGCCTTAATTTTCGCATCGGCGAGGAATTCGCTCGCGCTGCCGGCGGCTCGCTTCGACGCTGGCGCGTGAACCCTGCGGATGTGTCTGCAATCGGATCGCACGGCCAGACAATTTTTCATCAAGGCATCGCGCGAGGGGCAGGAGCCGCGCCGCCGTCCACACTCCAAATCGGCGAGCCCGCCGTGATCGCCGCTCGCACCGGCATCACGACGGTCGCCGATTTTCGTCCTGCGGACATCGCGGCCGGCGGCCAGGGCGCGCCGCTCGTGCCGATTGTCGACTACTGGCTGTACAGCAATGCGCGAGTAGGGCGCGTCGCGCTGAACATCGGCGGCATCGCAAATCTCACCGTGCTGCCCGCGGGTTGCGGATTGCGCGATGTCGTCGCGTTCGATACGGGGCCGGGCAATATGGTGATCGACGCGCTGGTGCGGCGAGCCACGCATGGGCGCCAGAAATTCGATCGCGACGCTCGCATCGCTACTCGTGGCAAAATGATTCCCACATTGCTTGAACGATTGCTGCGTGACAAATATTTCAGGTTGCCGCCACCGAAAACCACGGGCCGCGAGCGTTATGGCGACGCATATGTGCAACGACTGGTCGCATACCCGGAGGCGCACCGCGCTTCTCACGCCGATTTGATACGCACCGCAACACTGCTGACGCCGCTGTCGATCGCGGACGCAATGAATTATTGGGTTCGTCCGAAAACAAAGCTCGGAGCCAAGATCGGCGAAATGATTGTATCCGGCGGCGGCGCCCACAATCCGCTGATCATGGCGCAACTCGCCGCGGCGCTGGGCGGAATTCGCGTAATTCGTTCGGCGGAGCTCGGCGTGCCGGAAGACGCGAAAGAGGCATTCGCATTTGCGCTATTGGCCTGGGAAACGCTGCATCGCCGTCCTTCAAACGTCCCGGCCGCGACGGGCGCCAGCCGGCCCGCGATCCTTGGAAAAATCTGCTATGCGCCAGCCGGAAAAATATAGAGGCTCGCCGCACTCGACGCTGACGACGCTTGCGTCGTCACTTTCGGCTACGCTCGCGGCCGCGCTTTTTCTTTTTGGGTGTTCCGGCGCGCCGCATCCCGCGCCGGGCGACGTCACATTCGTGATCGAATCGATGCCGGCGAATCTCGATCCGCGCATCGGGACCGACTTTGCTTCCGAGCGCCTGGACGGCCTGCTTTTTGACAGCCTCGTGCAGCGCGATGCGCAAATGAATGTCGCACCCGATCTTGCCGCAAGCTGGGAGCAACCTGACCCCACGACGTACGTTTTCCATCTGCGACACGATGTTCGCTTTCACGATGGAAGAGCGCTCACGTCCGCGGACGTGAAATTCACATTTGATTCGATCATCAGCGGCGCGATCACGACTTCCAAGCGCGGCGCCTTTAAGTCCGTCACCGCGATCGAGACGCCTGATCCCTACACCGTAATCGTTCGCATGAGTTCAATCTCGACATCGTTCCTGTGGGATATTTCACGGCCGGCCGTCGGCATCGTGCCGCAAGGCGCGGGCACCGGCTTCGCGCAGCATCCGATCGGCACCGGTCCATTTCGCTTTGAAAGTTCGGCGCAGGACGACAATGTAGTTTTCGCGCGCAATCCCGATTATTTCGGCGGCGCTCCGCAAATCAACGAAGTTCATTTCCGCATCGTGCCCGACGCGATCGTGCGCGCGCTTGAGCTGCGCAAAGGCACGGCCGATCTTGAGATGACTTCCCTCTCGCCGGACATGGTTCCCGTGCTGGCGCGCAATTCCGGAATCGCCGTCACCGAGGAACCCGGCACAAATTATCAGTACCTGGCATTCAATTTCGACAATTCGGTCCTCGCGCATCGTGAAGTGCGCCAAGCCCTGGCCTATGCGACCGATCGCGCCTCGATCGTTCAATATTTACTGCGCGGCCAGGCTCGGCTAGCTGACGGATTGCTTCCACCGGGCAATTGGGCCGCGGCTCCAAACCTTCCAACCTATCCGTACGATCCCGCGCGCGCCGAACAATTGCTTGACGCCGCCGGTTTTCCGCGCCGCGCCAACATGGGCGGCATCCGCCTGCAATTGACGCTGAAAACTTCAACCGAGGAGAGCGCGCGTCTGCTCGGCGAAGTGCTGCGCGAACAATGGCGCAAAGTGGGAGTCGACCTCGAACTTCGTACGCTCGAATTCGGCACCTTGTATTCGGACATCACGCAAGGAAATTTCGAGATGTATACGCTGCGCTGGATTGGCGTGAATAATGATCCCAGCGTTTTCCAGTTCGCGTTTGAATCCGATCACATGCCGCCGGCCGGCGCCAATCGCGGACATTACCGCAATCCGCAATTGGACGCGCTGGTGGCCCAAGCGAGCGCCGAGCCGGACATCGAGAAGCGCAAAGCACTCTACATTCAGGTCCAACGGATTATCGCCGAAGATCTGCCCTACATCAGTCTGTGGTTCACGGACAATATTTGCGTGCACCGCACGCGTATTACCGGCATCGAGCTTTCGCCCGCCGGCAATTACGACTTCCTGTGCGCGATCCGCGCGAATTAAAGTTTAATCGTCAAAGATTGCGGTCTGGAAAAAATGGCCACCGAGATTGCGGCGCGAAAAAAACGCCACCTATGCCAGCGCGTCGCGAATTTCGCTTTCGGGGAATAAACCTTCGCGGATCAGATGCCATCCATCCGCGGTCAATGCGACGATCGTGGACGCCAATCCTACGCCGGTCTCGCCGGCATCGAGCACGAGGGGAAGGCGATCGCCCAGCTGCTCCATCAATTCGGCGCCGCTTGAACACGAAGGCGAGCCCGAAAGATTCGCGCTCGTACCGGTGACGGGCCCTTCGGCCTGCTCGATCAGCGCGCAAGCCACGCGCGAATTCGGCCAGCGCAAGGCCACTCTACCGGTATTTCCTGTGACCTTCAGCGGCAAGCGATGCGAAGCTTCGACCACCAGCGTCATGGCGCCGGGCCAGAATTTCTCCGCGAGCTTCATAAAATTCGGAGAAAGATCGCGCGAGAGCGATTCGGCCTGCTTCAGCGAATTCACCAGTATCGGCAATGCGCGATTCTCGGGTCTGCCCTTCACGCGATAAATCTGCTCGACCGCCGCAAGATTGAACGGATCGCTAGCTAAACCGTAAAACGTATCGGTGGGGATGCCGACTACTTTTCCCTTGTGAATGAGTTCCGCGGCGTAGCGAATCGCACTCGGGTCAGGCGAATCGCATGAAACTCTCAGCAGCTCTGCCCGCAAAGTGATCTCGCCTCTAGGCCTCGGCGCCTTCCCTCGCTGTTGCAAAGGGCGCCGACGACAGGATGGCCGGAAAGGCCTTTTGTTTTCAGCAACGTACCACAACGGCACGTCGCGTGCAACCGGCGAGCGCGCTCAGGTCTCCTCCGGAGCTGACGAATAAGCTCCACAAACCGATTCCCGGCTCTTCCTTCACGCGCCTGCGCCTTCTTTGACCCGCGCCGGGCCGTTTGCTAGTCTCGTCGCCATGAGGCCCGCAAACCGCACAAACCGGCCGCGAGCGGGCGCGGACAAGAGCGCGTCGGCGGAGATCATTTCCAGCCGTGAAAATCGCTCACTGAAGCGCTTTCGCGCGGCGCTGCACGGCGCCGATTCCGGGGCCGACACCGCAATCGGCGTTGAAGGACCCCACCTGGTGGAGGCGGCTCTCGGCTCCGGCGCGCGCGTAGAATCAATCCTCGTTTCAACTTCCGGGGAGCGGCATCTCGCACATCTGCGAAACAAAATTCCTGCCGACACCTCGATCCTGCGCACCAGCGATCGCCTCTTTGACGGCGTTGCCGCAACCGAGGCGCCTCAGGGCATCGCCGCGCTCGTGCATCCGCAAGAATCGAGCTTCGACGACATCACGCGCGGATGCCCGATAATTGTGGTGCTCGCCGGTGTACAGGATCCGGGTAACGTCGGCACAATTCTGCGCACTGCGGAAGCCATGGGCGCGACCGCGGCCGCCACCTGCGCGGTGGAAGGTGTCGGCACGTCGAATCCGCGCGCACCGAAAGCCTTGCGTGCTTCGGCGGGCGCGGCGCTGCGAATGCCGCTGATTCGCGGGGCAGCCGCCGCGACGTTGATGCTCCAATTGCGCGTTGCCGGCATCACAAGTTATGCGGCCTGCCCTCGCGCGAATGAAAGTGGCGCGATTGAAGGCATCGCCGCGGCGCTGCGGCCTTGGGAATTAGATTGGAAATGCCCAGTCGCGCTGTGGATCGGGAACGAAGGCGCGGGTTTACCTCGCGACATCGCGCGTTCGGCCGACGCGCGCGTCACGATTCCTCATGCGTCGGGCGAGGCGGGCGCCGTTGAATCACTGAACGCCGCGGCCGCCGCGACCATCCTATTGTATGAAGCGGCCCGGCAACGCGGCATCTTATCCTGACGCGACATCGCAACGCCGCGGCACGCATCCAACATCCATGAGCTTGTTCGCACAACCCGGACCGATTCAAGACGATCAAGCCGCCGATCGTCCACTCGCAGAGCGCATGCGTCCGCGCACGCTCGAGGAATTCATCGGTCAGGAAGCTCTGCTCGGCCCCGGCAAGCCGCTGCGCACGCAAATCGAACGCGACGAAATCGGCTCCATGATTCTGTGGGGTCCGCCGGGTTGCGGCAAGACGACGCTGGCTCGCTTGATCGCGCGGCTCACGCGCTCGGAATTCATCGCCTTCAGCGCCGTGCTTTCAGGCATCGCCGAAATCAAGCGCGTGATGGCCGAAGCCGAGCGCGCGTTTCGCTCGGGCCGGCGCACCATCGTTTTCATCGACGAAGTACATCGCTTCAACAAAGCCCAGCAAGATGCATTCCTGCCTTACGTGGAATCCGGCAGCATCGTTCTGATCGGCGCAACCACGGAGAACCCTTCCTTTGAGGTGATCGCGCCGCTGCTTTCGCGTACGAAAGTGTATGTGATGGCCGCGCTCTCGACGCCGCAGATCGTCGCGCTACTCTCGCGCGCTCTCGCCGACACCGAGCGCGGCTTGGGCCGCGAGCGCGCCGAAGCTTCCGGCGACGTCCTCGAGCGCATCGCCACATTTTCCGGCGGCGATGCGCGCGCCGCGTACAACACGCTCGAAGCCGCCGTCCGCGCCACCACTTCGGACGCATCGGGTAAAAAACTGCTCACCGACGATCTGCTCGCCGACATTTTGCAGCGAAAAGTCTTGCTCTACGACAAGGCCGGCGAAGAGCACTACAACATTATTTCCGCGTTGCACAAATCCGTGCGCAATTCCGATCCCGATGCCACTCTTTATTGGTTGGCGCGCATGCTCGAAGCCGGCGAAGATCCGATGTACATCGCGCGTCGCATGGTGCGCATGGCGAGTGAAGATATCGGCCTCGCCGAGCCCGGCGCTCTGGCCGTGACGATCGCCGCCATGCAGGCCGTGGATTTTCTCGGCATGCCCGAAGGAAATCTGGCTCTCGCGCAAGCGGCGGTCTACTTGTCGCTCGCGCCGAAATCGAACGCCATCTACACTGGCTATGGCGCCGCGGCCGCGGACATCGCCCAGACTCGCACGGAGCCTGTGCCCCTCCACTTGCGCAACGCCGTAACCGGCCTGATGAAAAATATCGGCTACGGCAACGACTATCAGTACGCGCACAAATTCGAGGACGCGATCACCGGCATGACTTGCCTGCCCGAAAGTTTGGCCGGCCGGCAATACTATCTGCCCACCGATCGCGGCTTTGAGCAGCGGCTCAGGCAACGCATAGAGGAGATCCGGCGCATCCAAGCAAACAGAAAGGTCACGCCATAAAATAGCGTGCTCGCGAAGTTCCCATCTCGAATCGCTCATCCGCACGCGAATGATCGCGTCCCGGCGCGCATCTGCCGCGCCTTGGCATCGCTAATTCCGGCGCCAGCGCTGGTGCGGGCCATTATCGTCGCGTCGCTATGCGCGCTCGCCGCGCCCTTCGCCCTGCGCGCGCAGGACAAACCGGATCTTCGCGTGGAGGACGATTGCGTCGTGATGGCCTATGCGCCCGACGGCCGCATCGCCTATTCCGTCGAGCACATGTTTCACGTGAAAAAAATCGTCTACGAGCGCGACGACATCTGGATCGTCACGCCGCAAGGATCGAAGCGCCATATCGTCGACGGAGAAAAATTCGCGCGCGGCCCCGCGCCCTTCAGTTACAAAGTTGACGCGCTCGCTTGGTCGCTCGATGGCAAGCAGCTCACCGCGCAATTCACCACCAATAAACTGACGGACGCGAAAGGCAAGGCCCTGCCGACCACGGAGACGCTGTTGCTCAACGATTCCGGCGGCGAGATCGCTGTCTCCGGCGGCGACAGCTTGGTGCCCGCTGCCAGCAACGCCGTTTGGCTTACCGACGACGCCACCGTTGCCTTTCTCGCTGACCCGGCGCCGCCAGGCATATTCCATTCGATCAGCGAAGTCGTGCCCGCCTCCGGCAAGACAACGCCACTTTTCCCCGATCACGGATTCGCCGCCGTTGCCTGGGACCAGCACTCGAACGGTGGAATCGCGATCGAGAACAGCACCGCGCGCAACGTCTCCGCACAGCTCGTTTCCCTGGATCTCGAGCACCAGAAGATTCGCGACCTCGCGCCCATCGAAGGTTACGCCGGCGGCCTGACGATTTCGCCCTCGGGGCGTTACGTGTCTTACTTCATCGATCCCGAAGTGATTGAAGTGCGCGATTTGTCGGACCCGCGCCGCGTCGGCCGCGCTCACGTCGCGTTTGGAAAGTATTTCTGGTCCGCGAACGAATCGCGCATTCTGCTGAAGCGCGGCGAAGACAAGCAGCAGTCCGATCTAGTTTGGGTTGCGCTGCCGCCGCTGGCCGTGCCGCCCGCGGGCCAGGAACCTTCGATGACCGAGCCGAATCCGCACCCGATTTTTCACGATCTTGAATATCCTAATTTCGCCATCTCGCCCGACGGCCACTCCATCGCGGTAATTGAGTTCGGCCGCGGCTGGCTGCTCGTGTATCCGCTTCCTGAATGAAATCGTCCTAATGGGAAATATTTGCGCGGGTTGAATCCAGACGCGAGAAACGCGTAACTATTTCTTGCGCTTCGGCTGAGCCGGTGGACGCGCCGCCGCTCCAGGCTTCGGCCGCAGCGCCGCCAGAAATTTATCGAGCGGCAACGTATTGATGACATCTTTCTTCTCGAGCCAACCGCGCCGGGCCATCGAAACGCCGTAATGCATCGCCCCAAGCCCGCGCGTCGAATGCGCATCCGTCGAGATTACGACCCGCACGCCCCGCTCCTTGGCCATTCGTAAATACACGTCCTTCAAATCGAGCCGCTCCGGCGCCGCGTTGCATTCCACCACCACGCTCTGGCGTTTCGCCGCTTCCAGAATTTTGTCGAAATCATATTCAAACGCGTCGCGCCGCAGCAGTAAACGGCCGGTTGGATGAGCGATGATCTGCGTGTACGGATTCTCGATCGCCGCGAGCATTCGATCGGTCATCGCCGCGCGCTCCATATTCATGTAGGAGTGCACGGAAGCCACGACCACATCCAGTTGCGCCAGCACATCGTTGGAAAGATCGAGAGTCCCATCCTTGCGAATATCCACTTCGATTCCCGCGAGCAACCGGATTCCGTCCACACGATTGTTCGCGTCATGTATCTTTCTGATTTGCTCCAGCGTGCGCCGCTCATCCATTCCATTCGCCACGGTCACGGCCTGGCTGTGATCAGTCAGCGCGATGTATTCATAGCCGAGCGCGTGCGCGGCGCCGCCCATTTCTTCAATCGAATTTGTGCCATCGCTTGCTGTCGTGTGCATCTGCAAATCGCCGCGCATATCGGCAAGCTCGATCAGCTTTGGCAAACGGTGTTCCGCCGCCGCGTCGATCTCGCCGGTGTTCTCGCGCATCTCCGGCGGGATCCAATCGAGCTTCAGCTTCGCGTACACTTCCTCTTCCGTCGCACCCGCCACGCGGCGCTCGCCTTCCAGCGTAGCCAGCGCGTATTCGTTCAGCGTGTAGCCCATCTTGTTCGCGCGGCCGCGCAGCGTGACGTTGTGTTCCTTCGATCCCGTAAAATAAATCATCGCCGCGCCGAAATTGTTCTTTTCGAGCAGCCGCACGTCCACCTGCATTCCGCTCGTCAGCCGCATGCTCACTTTATTTTCTCCGCGCGCCAACGTCTCCTCGATTCCCGGGAATTTCAGTATGTGATCTTCGGCGGCGTCGATATTCTTCCGCGAATACTGCCCCTTCGCGAAAGTTACCAGCAGATCGAGATCGCCCACCGTCTCTCGCGCGCGCCGCAGTGAACCAGCCGCCGTCACGGATTCCACCTTCGCGCCAAGCTGACCAATATATTCAATCAGCTTGTCCGCCGCGGCCTGCGCCTGGTTAATCAGAAACCGCCCGGAAGCGCGCTTGAACACTTCTACGGCCTTCAGAATATTCTGCTCGCTCTTCTCTCCGAAGCCGGCAAGATCGCGCAGCTTGCCCGATCGCGCCAGTTGCTCCATCTGTTCGACGGTCCCGGTCTTAAAGTTTTTCCAGAGCAGCGCGACTTTCTTTGGACCCAGCGATTGCAGCGTCAGCAAATCGAGAATCGTCGGAGGATATTTCTTCAGCAGTTTCTTGCGCAGCGAATAATCGCCCGTCTTCAGAATTTCCTGAATGTGTTCGGCCATGCGTTCGCCGATGCCTGGCAGCTCCTGAAGTCGTTTGGGATTGGCGGCCAGCTCCACGACGGATTCGTGCAGAGAATCCAGCAACTCGGCCACTCGCTCGTAACTGCGGTATCGCCCGATGATCGCGCCGTCGATTTCGAGCAGGCTGGCGGTTTCGCGCAATATTCGGGCGACGTCGCGATTTTCCATGGGAGTGGGATTACTGGCCCAAAATGTGGGCGAACATCAGCGGCGCGATAATGGAAGCGTCGGATTCAATTACAAAGCGCGGCGTATCGATTTCGAGTTTGCCCCACGTAATCTTCTCGTTGGGCACTGCGCCGCTGTAAGAACCATAAGATGTCGTGCTGTCGGAAATCTGGCAGAAATAGCCCCACTTGCGCACCGGTTCGCGCAAATCCTGCTCGATCAACGGCACAACGCATATCGGAAAATCCCCGGCGATTCCGCCGCCGATTTGGAAAAAGCCGATCGAACTTTTCGCGGTCGTCGCTCGATACCAGTCGATCAGCGCCGCCATCTGCTCCACTCCCGCCTTCACAACGCCGAAACCCGACAGGTCGCCGCGAATCACGTTGGCCACGAAAATATTCCCGAGCGTCGAATCCTCCCAGCCAGGTGTGAAAATCGGCAGATTGCGCTCGCACGCGGCGATGATCCAGGAATCTTTCGGATCGATCTGAAAATATTCTTTGATCATGCCGCTGCGAATCAATTCATACATATACTCGTACGGAAAATATCGCTTCCCCTCTTTGTCCGCGCGCTGCCAAAGCTTCAGCACCTGGCGCTCGATGCGCCGCATGGCTTCTTCTTCCGGAATACAGGTGTCCGTTACGCGATTCATGCCGCGCTCGCGCAGCGCCACTTCTTCCGCGTCGCTCAAATTGCGATAGTTCGGTACGCGCTTGTAATAATCGTGCGCGACCAAATTGAAAATGTCTTCTTCGAGGTTCGCGCCCGTGGTGCAAATCGCGTGCAGTTTTTCCTGGCGGATCATTTCCGCGAGTGAGAGGCCGAGTTCGGCCGTGCTCATCGCGCCGGCCATCGCGAGAAACATTTTACCGCCCGACGCCAGATGCGCTGTGTACGCGTGCGCGGCTTCGCGAACCACGGCCGCGTTGAAATGCCGAAAGTTATGATCGACGAATTGGCGGATGCTCATGCGCTCCATCTTCGCACCGGAAGATTTTCAGCGGTGCGCTTTGCAGGCATCGTATTCCAGCCGCGCGCATGTTTCAAGAAGAACGGAGAATTAAATTTGTCACGCGCGCGGAACGCTCCGGGCAAGTTCACGCTTCGTGCGCGCGGCCGCGCTTCGCAACGAAGCGAAGATAGTAAAGAATGCCGGTCACGGTCTTTGCATCTCGCACCGCGCCGCGGCGAATCATGCCGAGCACCTGCTTTTGCGAGAATCGCCGCGCGACGATGTGTTCGTCCTCTTCCGGATGCGCTGCTCCCGCCGTCAAACCTTTCGCCGCGAATATGGCCATCGTCTCCGTCAGAAAGCCCGGCGTCGGAATAATCTCCAGCAACAGGCGGACTCGCCGCGCCGTGTACCCGGTTTCTTCAAGAAGTTCGCGTCGCGCGCCAGATAATGGCGATTCGCCCGGTTCCCTGCTGCCCGCTACCAGTTCCCAAAGAGATTCGCCCGCGGCGTACCGAAACTGCCGGACCAGAAGTACGTCGCCATTCGGAAATACCGGCATCACTACAACAGAACCGCGATGCGTCACGATTTCGCGCGTTGCGCGCAAACCGTCCGGCTCGACGATTTCATCTCGTCGCACACTAAACACGCTCCCCTTGAACACAGTTTTGCTGCGAATGAGCTTCGCGCGCTTCTGCGCCATTTGATTTTCTCCCTCGTCAGAATGATCGCCGGCAATCATAACAGGGTGAGGTTCGCCTCGCCGCGGCCTCAACCGTGCCGCGCCGCGCCTTGCCGCTCCGCTCCACGTTTGCATATACTGGCCGGGCACCGCGTTTCGCGCGCCATGCCCATCAGCACACTGATTGTCGACGACGAAAAGCCCGCCCGCGACGAGCTGGCCTTCCTGCTGAAAAGTTTTCCCGAACTGCGCTTGATCGGCCAGGGCAAAAATGGCACCGAGGCCGTGGCCATGATTCAGGAGCACGCGCCGGAGCTGGTTTTTCTCGACGTGCAGATGCCCGGCCTCGACGGCTTCGGCGTAATAAAAAAACTGATCGACCGCAAAGCGAAACTTCCCCATTTCGTTTTCGCCACCGCCTACGATAACTATGCCGTGCAGGCTTTTGAAGTGAATGCCGCGGATTACATTCTGAAGCCTTTCGATAAAGCGCGCCTGGCGAAAGCCGTCGCGCGCGTGAAAAAAGCGCTCGAAGCCGACGCTTCGCCCGTTGCGCAACTCGAACTTCTCGTAAATCAAATTGGCGCCGGCCGCGCGGCGCCCCACATGAAATTGATCGTGAAAACGCAGCAACGCCTCTTGCTCGTCGATGCCGACGACGTGATTTATGCTTCCATCGCCGACGGCCTGATCACGGTTGTCACAAAGGAAGTCGAGGGCAGCTCCAACTGCCGCACGATCGAAGAGCTGCAAACGTCGCTCGATTCGGAGCGCTTCTGGCGCCCGCATCGCTCGTACCTGGTGAACATCAACCACATCAAGGAAGTGGTTCCGTGGTTCAAGTCCAGCTACATGCTGAAAATGGCCGATCGGCGCAACTCTGAAATCCCCGTCAGTCGCGCACAAACTCGCCGCCTGCGCGAACTCGTGCGCATCTAGCGCTTCGTTTTCTCCCTGACGCCGCGCCCACTTCGAGGATACAATGACGGTGCATGTCCTGTTCGCTCATACTGCGCGCGCACACGCTGGATCTACGCGGAGACTTCTCGTTTGCCCGCCACGCCTAAGCAACGCGTGCTGAGCGGAATGCGCCCGACCGGCCGCTTGCACATCGGCCATTTTTTCGGCGCGCTCGCTAACTGGATCGAAATGCAATCGAACTACGAATGTTTTTTCTTCGTGGCCGATTGGCACGCGCTCACTTCGGATTACGCCGACACTTCCGGCATCGCGCAAAATTCGATTGAAATCGCCACCGATTGGCTTGCATCGGGACTCGATCCCGCGAAATGCACGATGTTCGTGCAATCGCAGGTTCCAGAGCACGCCGAGTTGCAACTTCTGCTCTCTATGGTCACACCGCTCGGCTGGCTCGAACGCGTCCCGACATACAAAGAAGCACTCGACAACGTCAAAGGCAAAGACCTCCATACGTTCGGCTTCCTCGGTTATCCGGTCTTGCAAGCTGCCGACATCGTGATCTACGACGCCGACCTTGTGCCCGTTGGCGAAGATCAGGTTGCGCACGTGGAGTTGACGCGCGAGATCGTCAACACGTTCAACACGTTTTATGGCTTCGACGTGGATTTCGAGCAATGGGAAAAACACGACAAGCGCGGATTGGCGAAAGCCGTTGGCCACGCCCAATCGATCAGCCGCGAAGTGCTGCGAAAGCAAGTTCTGGAAGAAGGCCTCGTTAACTTCTACAAAAGAATTGGCGAAACGGATCAGCAATTCGTTCTGATCAAAAAGGTCCTGCGCGAGCCCGACGCAATGCTTACCCAAACCCCGCGCATTCCCGGCACCGACGGCCGCAAAATGTCGAAGTCCTACAATAATTTCATTGCTCTCAGCGAAGACGACGATTCCATCCGCAAGAAAATGCGCGGGATGGTCACTGATCCCGCCCGCAAGCTGCGCACCGATCCCGGCAATCCCGACGTGTGTCCTGTCTTCGACTGGCATAAACTGTTCTCGACGCCCGAAGTGATCCAGCGAATCAGGCGCGATTGCACCACCGCGGCGATCGGTTGCGTCGATTGCAAGCAAGTAGTCTCTGACGCACTGATAAAATGGATTGAGCCGGTGCGCGAGCGCCGGCGCACATTCGAGTCCAAGCCGGCGGCCGTGCTTGAAATTCTGGACGAAGGCTCGAAGAAGGCGCGCGTTGTCGCGAAGGCGACAATGGAGCGCGTGCGCGAAGCGGTCTTCGGCTGGAAAAAGACGCGCGAATCGATTGCATCGAACGCGGCAAATCCGTTGAAGGCAGGAAGCTGACGCATGGCGTCACCTTTAAAAATTCATCTCGCGATTTACGACGGCCCGCTCGATCTGCTTCTCGATCTGATCAAGAAGCAGGAGCTCGACATCCACAACATTCCCATCTCGCAAATCACGGGACAATATCTCGATTATCTCCACAAACTCGAACAACTCGACATGGACGTTTCCGCCGAGTTCATCTACATGGCCGCCACGCTGATCTACATCAAATCGAAAATGCTTTTGCCGCCCGATCCCCTGGCCGGACCCGAAGGCGCTGAAGACCCGCGCGCCGAATTGGTATATCGCCTGGTGGAGCACGAAAAATTCAAGAGCGCCGCGCAGCTTCTCTACCAGAAGCAGCAGATCGAGCAACACGTCTGGTCGAAGCCAGACCGCTCGCTGTATGAAGGCGAAGGCACCGAAGCGGAATTAGTCGTCTCGCTTGTGGACCTTGTTAAAGTTTTCCAGCAAGTCCTCGAGCGCCGGAAAGAAATCACGCGCATCGAGCTGCATCACGAACAGATCACCGTGCCGCAGATGATGGATCTGCTGCGCAAGGAATTGCTTGCCGATGAGCAAGGCGTGAGCTTGATTCGCTTTTTCGAGTCCTGCCCTTCGCGGCAAGCAATGATTGTCGCGTTGCTGGCTGTGCTTGAACTTGTACGCTTGCAAGCGATCGTCCTGGTACAGGAGCAATTGTTCAGCGAGATCCAGATTCGCAAGCACAAATTATTCGATCTGGTATTTTCCGGCGGCGACGCGCTCGGTGAAATCGAAAAACAATATGAATAGCCGCGCCTCGCGCACCAAAACAAACTGGAGACTCGCATGACGCCGGCCGAACTCACGGGCGCGCTCGAAGCCATCATTTATGCCGCGGACGAACCCGTAACGCTCGAACAATTGGCCGCCGCGATCGGCGAGGAAAAAATCGCCGTGCGCGCACCGCTCGATTTGCTCGTCGCCTCCTACGCCGTCGAGGACCGCGGCGTCGAAATTCGCTGCGTCGCCGGCGGCTACAAGTTCTACACCAAACCGCAACATCACGAGGCCGTTCGGCGTTTCATAAAAGCGCTGCGGCCGCCGCTGCGCCTCACCATGCCCGCGCTCGAAACTTTGGCCGTGATCGCATACAAGCAACCCGCTACGCAACCGGAAGTCCAGGAAATTCGCGGCGTAAATTGCGCCGGCGTGATCCAGACTCTTCTCGAAAAGCGGCTGATCACCACCGCCGGCAGAAAACACGTTATCGGGCGGCCCATTCTCTACCGCACCTCCAAAGAATTCATGATGCGCTTCGGCCTTTCCGACCTCGACGAGTTGCCGAGCCTGAAGGAATTCGAGCAGCTCGCGCGCGATGCGCTCGGCTCCGACGAAGGATTGGCTCCCGCGGAGTTCGAGCCGGGCGCTGAGGCTGCAATTTCCGATTCAGAAACATCCGGTGCGCCGGGAATTTCGGACGCATCAGCGTCTGAAACGCCGTTCGACTCGTCATCCAAAAATTCGCCCGAGCGCTCTCCCCAGGGTAATGCGTCCGTCGCTGCTCCGTCGGTCGACGAAGAATCACACTAGTTTTCGCGGGTCCACTCAATGCTTCAGCGTCTGCAAAAGATTATTGCGCAAGCCGGAATCGCCTCACGCCGCCACGCGGAGGAATTAATTCGCAGCGGTCAGGTGCGCGTCAACGGCGCCGTCGTCACCGAACTCGGCTCGAAAGCCGATCCCGATCACGATCGAGTTGAAGTCGCGGGCCGTGTCGCCGAAATTCCCGACGCGCCCGTATACATCGTGCTGAACAAACCTCCTCAAGTGGTTTCGACCATGGCCGATCCGGAAGGCCGGCCTACGCTGCGTAATTATCTGCGTGGAATGCCGGAGCGCGTTTTTCCCGTTGGCCGCCTCGATTACGCCGCCAGCGGACTTTGTCTGTTGACGAGTGACGGGCAGCTTACTGCTCGCGTCTTGCGCGCCTCCAGCCGGCTGCGTCAAACGTATTGGATTAAAGTGAAAGGCCGCATCAGCGAAAGCGAAATGCACGAAGCGGGCCGCGCTGCCTCCGCGCACTTCGAGCCGCTCAAAGGACCATGGGCTCGCCGCTCCGCCGAAAATCCTTGGTACGAAGTTGAACTCACAGGCGCCAGCCGCGACGCCCTAGGCCGCTCGCTCAAGCGCCAGGATCATCCAATCGAAAAAATGAAGCGCGTAAAACTGGCTACACTGGAATTAGGGCCTGTGCCCGAAGGCCACTACCGTCGTCTCGAACCCGACGAAGTCGACAAATTTTCGCGCGCCGTTGATCGCGCGCTCGAAGAAAAAAATGAGCCCGCCGTCGCCCCGCCAATTCAACGCCTGCTCGCGATGGCGCAGCAGAAAACCGCGCCGCCGATCATTCCGGCGCCCGCGGCCCCGCCAAATACACCTTGGCAAAAGGTGCCGCAGAGCCAGCCGCAGGCAACGCCACGGAAGCCATGGCGCGGACCGCCGAACAATCGGCATGTCGACCGGCCACGCGAGCCTTGGCGCGCGCGCGCAGCAGGAGGTCCTCCGCGACAAAACATGAACGACGTGCCCAAGCCGCCGCGCCAGCCATGGCCGGGCGCGCCAAAACATCGGCCCGCCTCGCCTGCGAAAGAGGAATGGCGTCCGCGCAAATCCGGCCCGTGGCGTGGGAACAAAACGAGCGGCGATTTTCAGCCGCGCGACAATTCCCGGCCGTCAACTCTAAATCAACGGTCGGGGGCGCCAACTCATCGCCCTGACGCTCCCGGAAAAAACGATTGGCGCGAACGCAAATCCGCCGGCCCGTGGCGCGGAAACAAATCCAGCGGCGCTCCTTCGTCGCCGAGCCAACCGCGGCCTGGCGCGCCAACTCATCGCCCTGGCGCTTCCGGGAAAAATGATTGGCGCGAGCGCAAGCCCGCTGGTCTGTGGCGTGGAAATAAATCCAGCGGCGCTCGTCATTCGCCCAACCATCCGCGACCTGGTGCACCAACTCATCGCTCCGACGCGACGATTCGTCGCCCTGGCGCTTCCGCGAAAAGCGATTGGCGTGAACGCAAGCCCGCTGGTCTGTGGCGTGGAAATAAATCCAGCGGCGCTCGTCATTCGCCCAACCATCCGCGACCTGGTGCACCAACTCATCGCTCCGACGCGACGATTCATCGCCCCGGCGCTCCCGCGAAAAACGATTGGCGCGAGCGCAAGCCCGCTGGTCTGTGGCGTGGAAATAAATCCAGCGGCGCGCAACGCCCGCCAAACGATTCTCAACGACCGCCGCGTCCGCGAAATCCTAATACCAAACAAAACCGCCGCTCGGACCGCGATCCCCGTCACACTCCGCGAAACTCTCGGTGAGCGCGGATCCCATCCGCGAACTCTTGGAAACGTCGAAATTCATCGCGGTCGTCGGATTGTCTTCGAGCCGCTCTCGCCCCAGCTACGGCGTGGCGCGTTATCTGCAATCGGCCGGCTACCGAATTATTCCCGTGAATCCGAACGAAACCGAAGTGCTCGGCGTGCGAGCTTACCCGCGGCTGGAAGACGTGCCCGACAAAATCGACATCGTGGATATTTTTCGCCGTCCGGAAGCCGTGCCGGAAATTGTGGAAAGCGCGATTCGTATCGGAGCGCGCTCCATATGGATGCAGGAAGGCGTGATCCATGAAGCCGCGGCCGAGCGCGCGCGACGAGCGGGCCTCGTGGCCGTGATGGATCGTTGCATCCTAAAAGATCACCACGCAATATTCGTCGCGTAAACCCGCGCCGGCGTGGCTCTCGAAATATTCCCCGCTCCGCACACCGCTAATCCGCGTCCAGATCGATCGTGCCGACGCCGCCTTGCACCCTGAGCCGAATTGTTGCCGGCGATTTTCCCAGCGCATCATTCACGTAGTCGTCGCCATCGCGTTTCAATCCATGCGCGCTAATCGTGCCCAAACCGCCCGACGCATGCACGCGGACGCCGACATCTTGCGGCAATCGAATTGTTCCCTGCCCGACTCCGCCTTCGATATCGGCATCAATATCCGTGGTGCGCGCGCCGCGCAAGTCCACACTCATTTGTCCAGCGCCCAGATTTATTTTCAAATTCGTCAGATCGATTCCCTCAAGATCGAGTGTGCCTTGCCCGGCGCCCATGTCCAGCGAGAGATCCATCGGAACGTTGTTCGCTAACCGCAATTGCCAGGTATTGTCAGATCTCCTCATGTGGACCACCGGCTGCGTCTGCGTAACATCGAGTTCGCCGAGCGCGCCCTCTACGCTGTAATTCACTTGCGGATCGCCATCCGCATCGCCGTAATCGAAATGCGCATCGAGAAGCTCCGAAGCGCCCGGCGATATCGTAAGCTGGCCCGCGGGCATGTTGATGTGCGCGCGCACAGACGTCGCGCCCGCTACATCCACCGTTCGAGTGATATGCGATATTCTGCCGCTGTCGCGATAACGATCGCGATGATGCCAAAACCCGAGCGAGAAAATCACCACGATGACAACCAGCACGATCATCGCGCCGGAATGTCTAACCGATGCGGCATTCGGATCGGAGCGCACCCGCAAATAATCGATAATTCCCCCGATTCCCAGAAAAATTAGAATCAGCGGCCAATATCGCGCCAGCGCTGTCCACGGGTTGAATCCCACGTCCAGGTTCGCGAGAAGAAAGATAAGGCCCAGCGCGATCAGAATGACGGCGCCCCAAATCGAGCGGCTGGGCCGATGGCCTGTGTCCGGCATGATTTGCCCTCCGCCATGTAGAACGAAATCTCGGCCGAGAAAGTTCCAAGGAGTAGACCGCTATTCGGGCAGCGGACGGTGCAACGCGAACAGAATCCAGAAAAACTTCGGCGCTATTCTTTCGGCTTCAACTTCAGGCGGCTCTTATTTTCTTCGAGGAACGCGCGGAGATCGGGCACGGCATCGAGCAGGCGAATCCACTGTTCGTAATAGAGCGTGACGGGAAAGCGGCCAAGACCGTACACGCTTACGCCGCCTTTTTCGCCGACGCGAAATTCGATGCTACCCTTCGCGCGCGGCCCGGTTCTCTTTTCAAGCTCGGCGATTCGCGCGAGCAATTCTTCTTTGGTCGGTTCCGTCTGATCGGTCATTTCGTCACTCCGTAGAGTTCGCGCATTCCGCCGCGTCGCCGAAAATCATAGCACCACGGCGAATCCGAATCTTACGCCGACGGCGATTTCACGCTGGCGCGAATTTCCTGCCAGCGCTTGGGCCGCCTTTTCCCGTCCAGGACCTTCTTGCGCAGCCGAATGGATTTCGGCGTCACTTCGACGTATTCATCATCCGCGATAAATTCGATGGCTTTTTCGAGCGTCATGTCGCGTGGCGGAATCAGGCGAATGGCTTCGTCGGCGGAGGACGAGCGCATGTTGGTCTGTTTCTTTTCCTTCGTGATATTCACGCTCATATCGTCTTCGCGGGAATTTTCGCCGACGATCATTCCCTCATAGACTTCTTCCGTCGGGCCGATGAACATTTCGCCGCGCTCTTGAATGCCCCAAATCGCGAACGCCGTCGAGACGCCCGCACGATCGCACACCAGCGCGCCGGTAAGCCGCGAAGCCATGTCGCCCGCGTAATCCGTCCAGCCTTCCAGCACGGAATGAATCAGCGCCGTGCCGCGGGTATCCGTCAGCAATTGCCCGCGCAATCCAATCAATCCACGCGAAGGAATATGGAAATCCATGCGCACGCGGCCTGAATGGTGATTCACCATCTTGGCCAATTCCCCGCGCCGGCTGCCCAGACTTTCCATCACGATGCCGATGAACGCTTCCGGGCAATCGATCACAAGCCGTTCGAGCGGTTCGACGCGGCGGCCTTTTTCCTCGCGCACCACGATTTCAGGCTTCGCCACCATCACTTCGTAGCCTTCGCGGCGCATGGTCTCGATCAAAATCGCGAGCTGCAATTCGCCGCGGGCCAGCACGCGAAAGGAATCCGTCGCGGTGGTCTCCTCGATGCGCAATGAAACGTTGGTGAGAAGTTCGCGATCGAGGCGCGAGCGCAGATCGCGCGAAGTGACATATTGACCCTCGCGCCCCGCGAAGGGCGAAGTGTTCACGGTGAAAATCATCGTCAACGTCGGCTCGTCAATGGTCAGCGGCTCAAGCGGCGCGGGATGTTCCAGGTCCGTGATGCTTTCGCCGATTTGAATGCCTTCGACGCCGGCGATGGCCACGATGTCGCCGGCCGCAACTTCTTCGGCTTCGTCGCGATCGAGTCCGCGAAACGTGTAAAGCTTCGTGATCTTGGTGGGCACAAGCGCGCCGGACAATTTCGCGATGCCCACATCGGCTCCGCGCTTCAGCGTCCCTTCAAACACGCGCGCAATCGCGAGACGGCCGAGATATTCGCTGTAATCGAGATTGGTAACCTGAATTTGCAGCGTGGCTTCAGGATCGCCCGACGGCGGTGGAATCGATTTCACGATCGTCTCAAACAGCGGCACGAGGTCCTTCGAGTCGTCGCCGAGTTTGTAGTGCGCCACGCCCGCGCGCGCATTCGTGTAGAGAACCGGGAAATCGAGTTGATCTTCGGTGGCGTCAAGATCGATGAAGAGATCGTAGATTTCATCCAGCACTTCGGCGCAACGCGCATCCGAGCGATCGATTTTATTCAGCACGATTACTGGAGGCAGCTTCGCCGCCAGAGCTTTCTGCAAAACGTAACGAGTCTGCGGCAGCGGCCCTTCGCTCGCGTCGACAAGCAGCAACACACCATCCACCATGCGCAGCGCGCGCTCGACTTCGCCGCCGAAATCGCTGTGGCCCGGCGTATCGACGATATTGATTTTCACGCCGCGATAGGTGAGCGCCGTATTTTTCGCCAGAATCGTGATGCCGCGCTCGCGCTCGAGGTCATTCGAGTCCATGACGCGGTCCGTCAATTCTTCGTTCTCGCGGAAAATTCCGCTTTGGCGCAGCATGAAGTCCACAAGCGTGGTTTTGCCGTGGTCCACGTGCGCGATAATTGCGATATTGCGAAGTTGGGTGTTCATTTCCCTTTTACACCTTGCGGCCACACAATCACGGCCGCACGCGCGGTGCCCGGCAACCCCGATTCGTTCCCAAGGTTTGTTGGAGCGACAGACGCAGTTTTTATTTTAGCACGGCAGACGAGATTGCGCCGCTTTTGAGGTTGCCGGTGTTCCCGACAACGGCTTACGACATATTCCGCGCCGTAAGCGGTTGAAGGGACGAGATTTCTGGCGGATGAATCGCGAATCTCAGATGAGGCTTTAGGAGTCCGGCGCGCAGGGGGTACATACACCCCGGTACCCAGTTCATAAAAAGCACAAAACACGTGACTTCCAGGAAAAGAGTGAAAAGGAGTGCGCAAGTGTTTGACAGCACTGGGATTTGAAACTGTTCTTGCTCTATGAGATACGCGGATTTCTCCGAGAATGCGGAGATAAATGCTTTGGCAAGTGGGGGTTACGCGCGTCCCGCGTGGGCCACAGCAGTATGCAACTTGCGAAGTTCGCAGAGGATTCGCGGTGGCGCGGGATCCAGGGCAAAAAATGCGTGGGCGCTCGGCCAAACGGGTCGAACTCAATGTTTGCTGCGGACTCATACCGCATTATAGCACGATAGTACACAATCGCCAATAGTCATCACTGAGTGAGTATTCGAATTGATTTCCACAGACACGGAAGGCGCAAGAACGCCACCGGACAAGAATTTGCCGCCTCGTAATATACTTCGCCGGTGGACCCATCGTGGGCAACGCGACCGCCGTGCAGCGGGATCGTAACCGCCCTTCCGTCTGGGTGGTTCCATCGTTCGTGACTTCCGGTCTGCCTCGTCTTTGAAAACCCTAGACGCCGCGCGGCGTTTTGAAACTGGCGGGCGGTGGCGCTAGGCATGTAGAATTTCAGTGGTGTCGGCGGGCAAAGAAGTTCGTTTTTCCGCATACTCTTTGTAAATCATGCCAAAGACCTCGGAGAGCTCGGCAAGCGCCTGCTCGCGCGTGGGCATTAGTGCGTAGCAGCCTGGAATAGCCGGAATATCCGCGACCCAGGAGCCATCTTCCTGCCGGTAGAGAATAGTTTTGTAGTCTTCGAGGCGCATCGGCCCTTCCAAATTCCTCAGAATACGGCAGCACAGACGCCGCGGCTCGGAGGGAGGATTGCGCGCACGGCGACTACGCTTGGGGAAAACCGGGCGGAGACAAGCTCCGCCCCTACAAGAGCGAAGGCAGAGCAAACGGGGAGCGCTCAGCGCGGGATGCCTCGCGTTGCACGTTGCAAAGCGCGCCGCGTTCGCGCATCATACTGCCTTTGGTTTTGGCGCCGCGTCGCGCGTGTGATTCATCGACCGCGTTCCGCGCGCCACATTGTTCCAATTTCAAGCCTTCAGGGGAGGAACTTGCATGCGACGACCGTCTCGGATTGCGCCGCCCAAAGGCACGCTTGGCGTGCTGACAGTGGGCATGGGCGCGGTGGCCACGACATTCATGGCCGGGGTCGAGCTGGTGCGCCGCGGAAAAGCCTCGCCCGTAGGCTCATTGACGCAGCTCGGAACGATTCGCCTAGGCAAGCGCACGGAAAGCCGCGCGCCGATGATCCGGGATTTCGTTCCGCTGGCAAAAATCGAGGATATCGTCTTCGGCGGCTGGGATATTTTTCCGGACACCGCGTACGAAGCCGCGAAGAATGCCGCGGTGCTGAGCCCGGAACACCTGGAACTGGTGAAGGGATTTCTCTCCAAGATTCGGCCCATGAAAGCCGCATTCGATCAGACGTACGTAAAACTGATCGACGGGCCGAACGTGAAAAAGGGCCGCAATAAATACGAACTGGCGCTGCAAATCAAAGAAGACATCGCGCAATTCAAAAAGAAATCGAAGGCTTCGCGCGTGGTGGTGATCTGGTGCGGCTCGACGGAAATTTTTTTGCAGCCGCACGCCGTACATCAGACCATCGCCTCGTTTGAAAAGGCCATGAAGGAAAATCACCCCGCCATTGCGCCTTCGATGCTTTACGCATGGGCCGCGATTTCCAGCGGCGTGCCCTTCGCCAATGGCGCACCGAACCTGACGCAAGACATCCCGGCGCTGCTGGAACTCGCGCGCAAGAACAACGTCCCTGTGTGCGGCAAGGATTTCAAAACTGGCCAGACATTGATGAAGACGATCCTGGCGCCCGGCTTCAAAGCGCGGCAACTCGGAATGGCCGGCTGGTTTTCCACAAACATCCTCGGCAATCGCGATGGCGAAGTGCTCGAAGACCCCGAATCGTTCAAGACCAAGGAAGAATCGAAGCTCGGCGTGCTGGATTTTATTTTGCAGCCGAAACTTTATCCCGATCTGTACGGCAAGATTTTTCACAAGGTCCGCATCAATTACTATCCGCCGCGCGGCGACAACAAAGAAGGCTGGGACAACATCGACATCTTCGGCTGGCTCGGCTACCCGATGCAGATCAAGGTGGATTTCCTGTGCCGCGATTCCATTCTGGCCGCGCCGCTCGCGCTCGATCTCGTGCTGTTTCTCGATCTCGCCAAGCGCGCCGGACTGCGCGGCATTCAGGAATGGCTGAGCTTTTATTTCAAATCGCCCATCGTCCCCCCGGAGCTTTATCCCGAGCACGATCTTTTCATTCAGTCCATGAAGCTGAAGAACACGCTGCGCTGGCTGATGGGCGAAGAGTTGATCACCCACCTGGGCCAGGAATATTACGACTGAGGCGCGTCAAATTCGCCCCTGCGCCGCGCTAATTGAGCCAATTAACGCGCTTTAGAAGGCTTCAAAGCCGTCCTTTTTGCAACCGCAGAGCACTTCAGCTAGTCTAATTAGTGTGTCTCCTCTCGCCCCACCCATTGCGCGAAACGCGACGTTCGGCGCTGCTCCTGCTGCGCTCTCGCCTTCGCTCGATCTTGAATCCGAAATAAGCAAGCTTAAGCGCGAACGCAATGCCGTGATTCTGGCGCATTACTACCAGGATTCCGAAATCCAGGACCTCGCGGACTTCGTGGGCGACAGCCTGGAGCTTTCGCGGCGCGCGGCCGGCACAAAAGCCGATGTGATCGTCTTTGCCGGCGTGCACTTCATGGCGGAGACGGCCAAGATTCTGAATCCGTCGCGGCAAGTGCTGCTGCCGGATATCGATGCCGGCTGCTCGCTGGCGGATGGATGTCCGGCGGATCAATTCGCTAAATTTCTTGAGCGATATCCCGGCCACACGGTGGTGAGCTACATCAATTGCAGCGCCGCCGTAAAGGCAATGAGCGACTTGATCTGCACGTCGAGCAACGCCGCGCGCCTGGTCGCGCAGCTCCCCCCGGACCAACCGATCGTGTTCGCGCCCGATCGCAATCTTGGCCGCTACGTCACGAAGCAGACTGGGCGCGAAATGGTCTGCTGGCCGGGCACCTGCATCGTGCACGAACAATTTTCGGTGAAGAAAATCGTGCAATTGCGCGAGCGGCATCCGAACGCGCGGCTGGTCGCGCATCCCGAATGCGAAGAGCCGGTGCTGCGCATGGCGGATTTCATCGGCTCGACCACGGCGCTTTTGAAACACGTGGAAGCCAGCGCCGATTCCGAATTCATCATCGCTACCGAGCCTGGCATTCTGCACGCGATGCAGCGCGTCGCGCCGGGCAAATTGCTGATTCCCGCGCCGCCGGATGGCAATTGCGCCTGCAACGAGTGCCCGCACATGCGCAAGAACACGATCGAGAAACTTTATCTGTCCCTGCGCGATCGCACGCCGGAAATCACACTTGACGCGGACATCGCCCGCCGCGCTCTTCGCCCCATCGAGCGCATGCTGGCGATGAGCTGAGCCCGCTCCGTGGCCAACGCATCCGCCGTCAACGCGTCGCCTCTCTCCGCTGATGCTCTGCGCGAACTGTTGCGCCGTTTTCTCGACGAAGACATCGGCCACGGCGATCGCACGACCGAAATCACGGTTCGCGCCGAACAACGCGCCGCCGGCCAATTGATAGCCAAGAGCCCGCTCGTTCTTGCCGGCCTCGATTTCGCGATCGAGACATTTCGCTTGCTCGACTCGCATCTCGAATCCAAAATTCTCTTCCGCGATGGCGATCGCGTCACTTCCGGCCAAACGATCGCGTGGGTTCGCGGCCGGGCGCGCGCGCTGCTCGGCGCCGAGCGCGTTGCTCTCAATTTGTTGCAGCGTCTCAGCGGCGTCGCCACTCTCACGCGCGCGTATGTTGACGCTGTCGCCGGAACGGGTCCCGCGATTCTGGATACGCGCAAAACAACGCCCGGTCTGCGCGCGCTCGAAAAATACGCGGTCCGCGCGGGCGGCGGCACGAATCATCGGCTGGGCCTCGATGACGCGATCCTGATCAAGGAGAATCATGTTCGACTGGCGGGTGGCGTCGCTCCCGCGATTCGCGCCGCGCAAGCGAATCGCGGCTCAGCAAAATGGATCGAAGTAGAGGTGGACACGCTGGCCGAGCTTGACGAGGCGTTGCGCGAGCAACCCGGCGCGATTCTGCTCGACAACTTCACGCCCGAGCTGACGCGCGAAGCCGTGGCTCGCGCCCGCGCACGAGATCCCGAACACCGCATCGCGCTCGAATCCTCCGGCGGAATCACGCTTCCGAACGTGCGCCAATTCGCCGAGGCCGGCGTGGATCGCATTTCAATCGGCGCGCTAACACATTCCGCGCCCGCAGCCGACATCAGCCTCGAGATTGAGCCGGAAAACGAATGAGCGAATCAAACCGCATCCCCGAAAACATCGACGTTCTCGTCCTTGGCAGCGGGCTGGCCGGCTGCGCCACAGCCTGGGCCGCGGCCGAGCAAGGCGCCGAAGTCGCGATCGTCACGCGCGCTCATCAACCCGAAGAAAGCAATTCATTCTGGGCGCAAGGCGGAATCGTTTTTCGCGGCCACAACGATTCGCCGGAACTTCTCGCTCGCGACATCCTGGAAGCCGGCGCGCACCTCGGCAATCCCGCCGCAGTCGGCGTGCTCGCTCGGGAAGGCCCCGAGTTCGTGCAAACAGTTTTGATCGATCAACTCGGCGTGGAATTCGATCGCACTCCCGACGGAAAAGATTGGCACCTGACCAGCGAGGCCGCGCACTCCTGCCCGCGTATCCTTCACGTGAAAGATAAGACGGGCACGGCCATCGAGCGCGCATTTTTCGCGCGCGTCTCCAATCACCCGCGCATTCGCCTTCTGCGTGGATTCACCGCGATCGATCTGCTCACGTTGCCGCATCACTCCGAAGAACCGCTCGATGTGTATCGCACCCCGCAATGCTTCGGCGTTTACGCGCTCGATCAATCGAACGCCGAAATTGTGCCGCTGCGCGCGAAGCAAACGGTACTCGCCACCGGCGGCATCGGACGTCTGTATCTCCACACCACGAATCCGCCCGGCGCCCGCGGCGATGGACTCGCGCTCGCGCATCGCGCCGGCGCCCGCTCGATCAATTTGCAGTACGTGCAATTCCATCCCACCGCGCTGTTTCATCCCAGCGGCACGTTCCTGATTTCCGAATCGCTGCGCGGCGAAGGCGCGCGCGTTGTCGATTCCGCCGGACGCGAATTTTTGAGCGGCCATCCCGACGGCTCGCTCGCACCGCGCGATGTTGTGGCTCGCGGCATTTATCAGCACATGCTCGAAAAAGGAGAACCGTGCGCGTGGCTCGACATCACGCACAAGCCCGCCGATTGGATTCGCGAGCGTTTTCCCGGCGTGTATCAACATTGCGCCTCGCTCGGTATCGACATCACGAAGGAGTTGATCCCGGTCGTCCCGGCCGCGCATTACAGTTGCGGCGGAGTCGCCGTCGATGAGTGGGGCCAGACCAGCCTCGCCGGTTTGCGCGCTGTCGGCGAAGTGGCCTGCACTGGAGTGCACGGAGCGAATCGCCTCGGCAGCACTTCCCTGCTCGAATGTTTGGTTTGGGGAGTGCGCGCCGGACGCAAGGGCGCCGAGCAAGCCGCATCCGCCGCCGCATATTTTCCGCGCATCGCGCCCTGGCGCTATGAGCGCGAATCCGCCGATCCCGCGCTGATCGCACAAGACTGGCTCACGATTCGCCACACCATGTGGAATTATGTCGGCTTGATCCGCAGCGGCAAGCGCCTGGAACGCGCGCGCGAAATTCTGCAGGAGTTGTCTCTCGAAATTTCACAGTTTTACCAACGCGCCGCGCTTGACGACGCGATCATCGGCCTGCGCAACGCCGTCGAAGCCAGCATCCTGATCGTCCGCGCCGCCACCGAGTCTCGCGCGAGCCGTGGCTGCCACTTCCGCGTCGATTGACACAGCATGATCCCGGCGCCTGTGGCGCGCGGCGCAACAATTCACCGGCGCGCGCTTTGATTCTTTCGCGTCGTTCGGCTAGGCTGATTCCGCGCGCTCACGCCCGAGGCGCTTGCTACGATGGACACGGCCTTCTCCGCGATCACATTTGCCGAACCCGAGCGCGCCCAGGCGAATCTCGAGCAGGTCGCGCCGCGACTCCCGGAGAGTCTGTGGGCCAAGCTTCCCGCGCTCCTCGCGCAATTGCCCGATCCGGACACCGCGCTGAATTATCTCGAGCGCTATCTCGCCGCGGATGATCCAAACGACTCCGGCGCCAACGCGCGCAGCGTGCGCTACCTCGAGCAGCATCCCGTCGCGCTGCATCATCTGCTCGTGCTCTTCAGCTACAGCCGTTATCTTTCGGAATCGGTGTTGCAGCAGCCATCGCTCGTAGCGTGGCTGCATGGCCCCGCGCGGCACGGTCCCGCGACATCTTCAAGCCTCGAAGAATTGAAATCTCCCGAAGATCTCTTCGAGGAATTCGCGCAGTTCGAAGCCATGGCCGGCGACGACGATCCCACGCGCGTTCTAATCCGCTTCAAGCGCCGCCAATATTTACGCATCACGCTGCGCGACGTTCTCGGCCTGGCCACTCTTGCCGAAACCACGCTCGAACTTTCGCATCTCGCCGACGTCCTTCTCGAACGCGCCCTGCGCATTGCCGCCTATCGACTCGAACGCGATTACGGCGTGCCGGAATTCGTCGATGCCGACGGCCGCAAGCAACGCACGCGCATGACGATCCTCTCGCTCGGCAAACTCGGCGGCCAGGAGCTCAATTACAGTTCCGATATTGATTTGCTGTTTCTCTACGGCCAGCCCGGCCAGACTTCCGGCGGCGCGCAAGGCAACGCTACCAACGCCGAATATTTCACGCGCCTGGCGCAAGAGGTGTTGCACCTGATCACCGAGCCCATGGCCGAAGGCGCCGTCTATCGCGTCGATCTGCGCCTCCGTCCGCAAGGCCGCGAAGGCGATCTTGCCAGCAGCTTGCCCGCGGCTCTCGATTACTATCGCGTGCGCGCCCGCGAGTGGGAATTGCAAATGCTCATCAAGGCGCGCGGTTCGGCCGGCGATCCCACGGTCAGCCGCGGCTTTCTTGAAGAAGTTCAGCCGCTCGTCTACCGCCGCGAATTCCATCTCGCCGTCGTCGAAGCCGTGCTCAATGCGCGCGAGGAAATGACGCGCGGCCTGAAACGCAAGGCCAAAGCCGGCGGCCACACCGCCGCGTGGAACGTCAAACTTTCTCCCGGCGGAATCCGCGATATCGAATTTCTCGCGCAGTGCTTGCAGCGGCTTTACGGCGGCGCCGATCCGTGGCTGCGCTCGCCGTCCACGCTTTTCGCGCTCGGCCGCCTGCACGACAAGGGACATCTCTCCGGCCGCGATTTTTTCCGTCTCAGCGCCGCGTATCAGTTCCTCCGCCGCGTCGAGCATCGCCTGCAACTGCGTGACGGCCTTCAGCGCCACACGCTGCCCGAAGCCGCCGACGCGCTCGAACGTCTCGGCCGCCGCTGCGGCGTCGAAGCCGGCCCCGCCGACGATGGCACGCCCGGCACGCTTTTGCTCAAACGCCTCACCGAACATTTTGCAGACGTGCGCGAAATTTACGAGCGCATCCTCAGTGGCAGCGGCCCCGAGCCCTCCGCCGGTGAAGACGCCGCCACTTCCGATCCTGGCACCAACGCGATGCTTCGCCGACTGCGCCAGGAATATCCCACCGTCGCCGCGATGGTCACCATGGCTTCGGAAGAGCGTCCTGAAGAAGAAGCCCTTCTCGTGCGCCGCGGTCTCACGCGATTTCTCGATTCCGCCGTGCTGCAGCCGAAAGCGATGGCGCAATTGAGCGCGCGCCCTGAGTGGGTCTTGATCGCCGCCGAAGTCCTCGCTCGCAGCGATCTCGCCGTCGATCTGCTCTCCTCGAATCCCGAGGAAATTTCCGCCGTCGCCGATCCCGGCCTCGCCGGTTTCCGCGGCGCCCTTCCGCAAATCGAACCGGGCGAAACGCTCACGCCGCAAGCCGTCGAAGACGCGATGACGTCGCTGCGCGTATCCTATCGCCGCGGTGTGCTCGCCACGCTCGTGCGCGCCCTGCTCGGTTCAAGCCAACCCTTCGATAGTTTTCATGGATTGTCGCAACTCGCCGAGCAAGCCCTCGCCCGCGCGCTCGAACTCGCCGCCGCGATGAACCACGTCGCCAGTGATCTCGATTCCGCGCCATTTTCCGTTCTCGCGCTCGGCCGGCTCGGCACCGGCGAAATGGATATCGGCTCCGACGTCGATTTGGTTTTTGTTGTCGACGACAATTTATCCGCCGACGATCGCGAGCGATGGCGCCTCGTCGCCGAGCGTCTGGTGCACATCGCCAGCAGCCACACGCGCGAAGGTTTGCTCTTCCCCGTTGATACGCGCCTGCGCCCGCGCGGCGGCGATGGCGAAACGCTGCAAACCAGCTCTTATCTGCGCCAATATTTCGATGGCGAAGCCAAAGCCTGGGAGGCCGCGACGTATTTGAAAGCGCGTCCCATCGCCGGCAATCTCGCGCTCGGCGCCGAAGCTCTTCGCCAGGTTCACGAGTGCATCGCGCGCCGCTTTTCCGATCCCAAGCCGCTCGCGCGCGATCTCGCGCACATGCGCCAGCGCCTCGAACGCGAAGGCGCCGATCCCGATCGCCCCGTCGGTCAAAAAGGTGAATTCAAGCGCATGGCCGGCGGCTACTATGACGTTGAATACGTCGTCGCGTTTCTTTTTCTCACGCGCGTGCTGCCCACCGAAAAGCCCACCGATCAATCTCTGATCGAAGGCCGCGGCCACGTCCTGCGCCAAATCGCGCTCCTCGAAGCCAAAGGCCCTTCCGTCTCCGGCCTGGGCTCAACGGAAGCGCAGACGCTTCGCGCCGCCGCCATGCTCTATCGCAGCATCGATCACGCACTGCGCATCGTCACCGGCCGCTCCGCCAACCATCTTCCCGAAACCACAATGGCGCAGCGCGTCGTCCGCCTTCTCGATCAATGGCAATTCCCGCTCCCCGAAGGTATCGAAGCCGCCGTGGAAACCACGCGCCGCCACGTCCGAGGCCTCTACGAGCACACCGTAGTCCGCGCCGCCGAATCCTAACGGGCCGAACAGTGTCCTCGTAGCGGCGACCTTCAGGTCGCCGGCTTTTCCTCCTGCCTGTTGCGCGGAACGAAATATGCTCGCCACAAACCATCGCGTCGCCACACTTCACATCGCGACCCCGCAGTCTTCCATCCCAACACGAAACAGCGCGCTTCATTCGAATACATTCCAGTAAAGTTAGCTTGACATGTTAGTACTCTTCATGCTATAAGTCTGCATGTACGCCAAACACATCTTCGCGCGATCCCGCCGCAACATCCCTGGATTCAATACTTACGAGATCTCGCGCGCGCAACCGTCCTGCAATCAACACTTCCAAGCCTTCCCAGAACTGTTGATTCTGCGCGTCTTAATCTCGATTAGAATGAACACTTACAAATCCCCCTCCATCCCCTTGATTCCGTTAACTTTGAACTCCCCTACAATCAACACTTCTGGCGCAAAGGACTTAAAGTCTCCTGGAATCAACACTTCCAAAAATAAGGACTTAAAGTCCAATCATTTCAACACTTCCAAAAAACACCAGGGGGGAGGGGTCAGGCCCTCAAACCATCCTCCGTTCGCGCTCGATCGGTGCCCCATCCGCGGTTCTTCCGCGAGGAGAATCATCGTCTCCGCGCATGCACCGCACTCGGCGACTATGTTATTGTTTTCAATTCGCGCGACATATTTCGCTCTGCCCGGGAGGTTCTCGCACCATGAAGTCGTCCTATAACGGCAAGCCCGTCCCCGCCGACGGCAAAGCCATCGAATATTCCGGCGATGCCCTGCGCGTTCCCGATCGTCCTATCGTGCCCTTCATCGAGGGCGATGGCACCGGCCGCGACATCTGGAAGGCTTCGCAGCGCGTCTTTGACGCCGCCGTCTCTTCCGTCTACGGCGCGAAAAGAAAAGTCGCTTGGTTTGAAGTTTTCGCCGGCGAAAAAGCCTTCAACACTTTCAAGGAATGGCTGCCCGCCGACACCGTTGACGCCATCCGCGACTTCCGCGTCGCCATCAAGGGCCCGCTCACCACTCCGGTCGGCGGCGGCATTCGCTCGCTCAACGTCGCGCTGCGGCAAATTCTCGACCTATATTCCTGCGTCCGCCCCGTGAAATATTTCTCAGGTGTGCCCTCGCCGGTAAAACATCCCGAGCGCATGAACGTAATCATCTTCCGCGAGAACACGGAAGACGTGTACGCCGGAATCGAATGGAAATCCGGCACGCCCGAAGTAAAAAAGCTTTTGGAATTTCTGAATAACGACATGCTCGCCGGCGGCAAGAAGCAGATCCGATGGGACTCCGGCGTCGGCATCAAGCCGATTTCGCCCACCGGCACAAAGCGTCTGGTGCGCCGCGCTATTCAGCACGCCGTCGATCACAAGCGCCGCCTGGTCACCCTCGTGCACAAGGGCAACATCATGAAGTTCACCGAAGGCGCCTTCCGCGATTGGAGCTACGAAATCGCGCGCGACGAATTCCGTGACGCCATAATCACCGAGCGCGAAAGCTGGATCGTCGATAACAAAGACAAAAATCCCGCGCTCACCGTCGAGCAAAATGCCGCAGCCATCGAGCCCGGCCTCGAACAAGCCACCGACGCTTTCCGCCAGCAGCTCTACGCCGAAGTGAAACAAGTTCTCGATTCCATCTATGCCTCGCACGGCGGCGGTCGCTGGAAACAGAAAATCATGATCAACGATCGCATCGCCGATTCCATCTTCCAGCAAGTTCTGTTGCGTGCCGACGAATATGAAGTTCTCGCCTGCCCCAATCTCAACGGCGATTATTTGTCTGACGCCTGCGCCGCGCAGGTCGGCGGCTTGGGCATGGCTCCCGGCGCAAATATCGGCGATGGCTTCGGCTGTTTTGAAGCCACGCACGGCACCGCGCCCAAATACGCCGATAAAGACGTAATTAATCCCAGCTCCGTAATGCTTTCCGGCGCGATGATGTTCGATTTCCTGGGCTGGCCCGAAGCCGCCCGCGCCATAGAAGACGGCATCGCCAAAACCATCGGCCAGAAACGCGTAACCTACGATCTAGAGCGCCTGATGGAAGGCGCCAAAAAGCTAAAAACGTCCGAATTCGCAACAGCCATAATCGAAAACATGCCCGCGAAATCGTGACGAACGACATCTAGGCCCAAGGAGATAAACAGTGCGAAAGAAAGTCACAGTAGTAGGCGGCGGATTCGTCGGTTCCACAACCGCGCAACGCATCGTTGATCACGAACTTGCCGACGTCGTCCTCACCGACGTCCTCGAAGGACCGCCCGCCGGCAAAGCGCTCGACATGCTCGAATCCGCCACGATCACCGGCTCGGATTCGCGCGTTATCGGCATCACCACCGCCGCCAACGATTATCGCGAAACCGCCAATAGCGACATCGTGGTCGTCACCGCCGGTTTCCCGCGTAAACCCGGTATGAGCCGCGACGATCTCCTCCGCGCCAATTACGACGTAATCAAAGGCGTCGTCGAACAAGTCGTCAAACTTTCACCCAGTGCGATCCTGATCATGGTCACGAATCCGCTCGACGCCATGGTGCAAGCCGCGTATCGCGTCAGCGGATTTTCCAAGAATCGCGTGATGGGCATGGCAGGCGTGCTGGATTCCGCGCGCATGAGCGCTTTCATCGCGCAAGAATTGAATGTGAGCGTCGACAACGTGCACTCCTTCGTCCTCGGCGGACACGGCGACGACATGGTTCCCCTGCCCCGCTATTCCACCGTCGCCGGCATTCCTCTGCCGGAATTGCTGCCGAAAGAAAGAATCGACGCCATCGTGGATCGCACTCGCAAAGGCGGCGCCGAAATCGTGAATCTCCTGAAAACAGGCTCGGCCTACTACGCGCCATCCGCGGCCGTAGTCGAGATGGTGGAAGCGATCCTGAAAGATAAAAAGAAAATTCTTCCCTGCGCCGCATATCTCGAAGGCGAATACGGCATCAAGGGACTCTACGTCGGCGTCCCCGTAAAACTGGGCGCGCGCGGAGTCGAGCAAGTCATCGAAATCAAGCTAACCCCCGAAGAAAGCGCGACGTTGCAAAAATCCGCCGCGTCCGTCCGCGAGCTGGTAAATGTTTTGGGAGTCGCCTAGAAGTTGGAAGTCGGCCAAAGTCGCGAATAATCGCGGAGCGCCAAGCGCGCCCAAGTTCTTTGAAAACCTAACTCAGCATACGATAAAGCTGGCGATAGGGCTGCGCAGCTCAAGGCTTCGGTCATCGGCCTTGGCACTTGTAGGGGCGGAGCTTGTCTCCGCCCGGCTTTTCTCTCGATGATCTACGGCGCCCAGGCGAGGCCATCGGCTCCATTGCCTGCCTCGATCAACTTCACATTCCAGGAAGCAAGATCGATCGCCGCCACCTGGTGGCTCGTGTCGCAAGAAACGTAAGCGACTTTGCCGTCAGGCCGCACCAACACCTCTTGCGGCAGCGCCGGCACGCTGATCGTCTTCACCACCGCGAGCGTGGCAAGGTCGATCACCGCGACTGCCTTCGCATCCGGCAGCGCGATGAGCAGCCACTTCCCGTCCGGCGTGGAAGCTGAACCATATCCCGTCCCCGGCATGTCGATCCACTTCGCAACTTTATTCGTCGCCAGGTCGATCGCCGCAAGCCGTGGCTTCAACGTATCGGAAGTAAATGCCCAGCGCTGATCCGGCGAAATTGAAATCCGCTGAATATGCGTTGCTACCGGAATCACCGTAACGGTCTTGCGCGCGACCAGATCGAGCACCGAAACAGTACCCGGTCCCACGTTCGCCGTATAGCCGCGCTTCCCGTCGTGCGCAATCGCCAGCATGTGCGATTCCGGCTGCCCCGTGGGCACCTTGCCCACAATCTTCATCGTCGCGGGATCGATCACTGTGATCGCCTGATCGAGTTCCGTCGTAACGTAAAGCAGCCCATCGGTCGGCCCGACGAGGATGCAGTGCGGCCGCACTCCGCGCCCAAAATCGAACGTTTGCGCTACGCGATTCGTCGCGAGGTCGATCACGTCGATGATCTGGCCGTCGGTGCCCGGCTTCCCAACGCCGGAATTGCCGTAGATCGGCACGAACGCACGAGTGCCATCAGGCGACGCGATTACTTCGTGCCCCGTGATACCGCCCTCCGGCACGGCCGCGATCTGCTGCCCGCTCTCGGGATCGATCACGCTTAGCGTTCGATCGCCCTTGTTGGCGACAAGCAGCAAACCGGATGACCGAACGGGACGCGCGGGCCGCGCCGCCGAAGAAGTTGAAGTCGCCACTCCGGCGAGCGAAAGCGCGATGACCGAAATCGCGGCGTATGTCAGCGTCAGATGCGAAGCCATATCGAAGCCTCCGGGAATTCCTAGTGAGATGCAGCCGGCGCATGGGCCGCGGCGGCAGGCGCATGGTGCACCGGCGCGGTTGCCGGATGAACGGGCGGCACAATCACGGCGGTCTTGATACTGTCGAGCTTCGGGAATTTCGCGTCGACGTACGCGCGTCCCTTGTTCGCAAGTTGTTCTTGATCCGGGCCGGCGCCTTGCGGCGCGCCTTCACCGTAGCCGCTGTAAAGTTGGTCGACCACTTCCATCCCCTGCGTCACCTGGCCGAACGGCATGAAGCCAGAAGCGTCAAGACGCGCATTGTCCACGAGATTTATGAAAACTTGCGTTGTGCGCGAGTTCGGCTCGCCCGTCATCGCAAAAGTTATGAATCCGCGATGATTGCTTTGCGTCACCGCGGATTTCGGATCGTCCTTGATCTCGGCATTTTGCCAGGCATGATTCACGGCGGGGTACGCGCTCAGTCCGAATTGCACCATGAAACCCGAGATCACGCGGAAGAAACTCGCGCCGTCAAAATAGTGATGCGCGACGAGATTGTAAAATCGATCGGCGCCATTCGGCGCCCACGTGCGCGTCACGTGAATGATCACGATGCCTTTTGTCGTCGTCATTTTTACGTTGTATTCCGCCGGCGCACGCGCGTGCAGCAACGCGGGATTCAGCAGCGCGTGATCGTACGCCGCGGCCGGAGCGCGGTGCGCCACCGGCGGATGCGTCGCCTGCGGCTTCGCAGCCGTCTGGCTCTGCGCGGCGGCCAGCGAAGTGGCCAGCGCCGCGGCAATCGAAATTTGAATCAACATTCTTCCGAGTTTCAACATGTTCGTTTCGCTCCTCCGGCTTTTCGTCTCTCGCCGCGCGCCGCGCAATGCGATGTTATACAGCGCCTCCGGCCATTTCCGCGGCCACGCGCTCGGCTTCAGACAACACGCGCATGGCATTCTCTCCCAGAATCTTGCGAATGTCGCCATCCGAATAACCGCGACGCATAAGCGCCTCGGTGATCCTCGGCAACTTCGATGCGTCTTCCATGCCGTGCGGCATGCGCGCGCCATCGAAATCGGATCCGATGCCAACATGGTCAGAGCCCGAAACCTGCACGGCGTGGTCGATGTGCTCGACGATTTCTTCCCAATTCACGCGCGGGTATTTGCCTTCGCGAATCATGGCGTCGCACAAGCGCTGTTCTTCAACCATGATGCGCGCTTCGTTGCCGGGAAATTGCGCGCGGATTTCCCGGTCGCGCACGTCGAATTCCGCCGCGTTGGCGCGCTGCGCATTTGCGTAGGACTGGTTGAGGAATGCCGCGTGAAAAGTAATTTGCAAAACGCCGCGGTTGACCGCGAGCGCGCGAATCATATCGTCGGTGAGATTGCGCGCGGAATCGCAAAGCGCGCGGCAACAGGAGTGCGATGCGATCGCAGGCGCGCGCGTGATCGCGAGCACATCGGAAAACGTGCGATCGGAAACGTGCGAAAGATCCGCGACGACTCCCAGCCGATTCATTTCCGCGATGACTTCGCGACCGAATTCGGTCAGCCCCTTATTGTCGGCCCCGCCGGACGAGCCGGCCCAATCGTTATCGGCGAAGTGCGTGAGCGTCATGTAACGCACACCGAGCGCGGCAAAGATTCGCAGCACACCGAGATCGTTGTCGATCGCGTGGCCGCCTTCGACGCTCAGCATGACGGCGATTTTGCGCGCCGCGTGCACCGCGCGAATTTCCGCGACACTCGCAGCGAGCGCCAGGTCCGCCGGATGCCGGCGCACCTGCTCGCGCATGGTGTCGATCAGATCGAATGCGCGCTTTACGGCGATGGGGCCAGTGACGCCGGTCGGAACCCACGCGGCGCAAAATATCGCGCCGACACCGCCTTCACGCATGCGAGGAATGTCAATGCAACCTTCGGCGTCGCGGTGACCGAAATCGAAATTATCGAAGAAACAGCGTTGAGCGACATCGACATGCGTATCGACAACGAGCGAATCGAAATGAAGTTTGTGTGCGCGGCGGGCGATCTGGTCCGCAGAAGAATTGTCGGCAGAAGACACCGCTCGCTTGGCGGGCGGCGTGGACTTAGCAGACGAAACGGACTTGCCGGATGAAGCGGACTTTCCGGACGAAGCGGATTTGCGGGAAGAAGTAGACTTCGTGAGTTTCGGCGACTTCGGCGACCGCATCGCGCGCGCTAGCCGAACAACCAGCCGACGATCGATTGACGAATGGCCTGACGATTTACTTCGGCGAGGGATTCGGTGAGCGGAATGCCCTTGGGGCAAATCTTCACGCAGTTCTGGGCATTGGCGCAATCGGCCACGCCGCCAGGCCCCATCACGGCTTCGAGGCGTTCGCGCGCGTGCATGGCGCCCGTGGGATGCATGTTGAATAAACGTACTTGGCTGATGATCGCGGCGCCGACGAAATTGTTGTGCTCGTTCACCTGCGGACAAACTTCCAGGCAATTGCCGCACGTGATGCAGCGCGAAAGAGGGTACGCTTTTTCCTGCGTATCGGGCGACATGCGCGGGCCTTCGCCAAGATCGTACGTGCCATCGATCGGAATCCAGGTCTTCATGCGCTTCAAATTCTCAAACATGCTCGAGCGATCCACGGCGAGATCGCGCACCACGGGAAATTTCGTCATCGGCTCGATGCGAATCGGCTGTTCGAGTGAATCCACAAGCGTGGAACACGCCATGCGCGCGCGGCCATTCACCACCATCGCACAGGAGCCGCACACTTCTTCGAGACAATTGGAATCGTAGCTGACGGGCGTGGTCTGGCGGCCATCGCGCTGCACGGGCCGCTCCGCGATATCGCGCAAGCAAATGATCACGTTCATGTGCGGGCGGTACGCGAGCTCGAATTCCTCCCACACCGGGCGATCCTTCGGCGTGGCCTGCCGCTTTACGCGAACGATCACGGATTTTTTATCGGCCATGCTGCCTCCGGCTACTTCACCTACCGCCCGCTACTTCGCCGCGGCGTAACTGCGCTTGCGCGGCGGAATCAGCGATGTATCCACCGGCTCATAATTCAATTCGATACGGCCATCTTTGTACGAGGCACGCGTTGTCTTCAGCCAGTTTGCATCATCGCGCTCGGGGAAATCCGGTTTGTAGTGGGCGCCGCGAGATTCATCTCGCGCGAGCGCGCCGAGCGTAATCACGCGAGCGAGCACAAGCATATTTTCGAGCTCGCGCGCGAAATTCAAAGTCTGATTCGACCAGGCGGTGCGGTCTGACAAATTCACTTTGCGATAGCGCTCGGCAAACTCCTGAAGCTTGGCGTCGGTCTGTTCGAGCGCTTTGTTGTAGCGCACGACCGTGACGTGCTCGGTCATCACGGCACCGAGCTCTTTCCAGATCGTCAGCAGATTTTCGGAGCCGTCCTGGCGCACGAGTTGCGCGTTGCGCTCCTGCTGGCGTCGCACTTCGCGCTCAGAGATCGCAGAGGACGTGGCGTCGGTATTCGCCTGAAGATTCTTGGCATATTGCACGGCGGCTTGGCCCGCGACTTTGCCGCCCCAAATGCAGGAGAGCAACGAATTCGCGCCGAGTCGATTGGCGCCGTGATATTGGTATTCGCATTCGCCGGCGGCGTAGATGCCGGGCACGTTGGTCGCCTGATTCTGGTTGTCGATCCAGATGCCGCCCATGGTGTAGTGCATGCCGGGGAAAACTTTCATGGGGTGGTCGCGCGGGTCCACGCCGATGAATTTCTCGTAGATTTCGAGAATGCCCTCGAGCTTGCGATCGAGCACTTCGCGCGGAACTTCCGTCAAATCGAGATAGACAGCCTGCTCGCCGCTAATGCCGAGCTTCAATTCAAAGACGACTTTGTGAATCGCGCGGGTGGCGACATCGCGCGGCACCAGGTTGCCGTACTTCGGATACCACTCCTCGAGGAAATAAAAACGTTCGGCGGCCGGAATCGTAAGCGGATCGCGCGTGTCGCTCGCGACCTTTGGCACCCAGACGCGGGCCCCTTCCCCGCGCGCGGATTCGCTCATCAGCCGCAGCTTGTCTTCGCCGGGAATCGCCGTGGGGTGCACCTGAATAAATTCGCCGTTGGCGTAATCCACGCCCTGCTGAAACAGCGCGCCTTGCGCGGAGCCCGTGCATACGACGGAATTCGTGGAGCGGCCGAAAATCGCGCCGATGCCGCCGGTACAGAAAATCGCGGCGTCGGCGGGAAACGCGCGGACCTCCATCGTTTTCAAATCCATGGCGCAGATGCCGCGCGCCACGCCGCCATCGTCGATCACGGCGGAAAGAAACGTCCAGCCTTCGTGCTTGCGGACTTTGCCTTCGGACTCGAAGCGGCGCACCTGTTCATCGAGCGCGTACAAGATTTGCTGGCCCGTTGTAGCGCCGGCGAAGGCTGTGCGGTTGTAGAGCGTGCCGCCGAAGCGGCGAAAATCGAGCAAGCCTTCGGGAGTGCGATTGAACATCACGCCCATGCGATCCAGCAAATCGATCAGGTGCGGCGCGTAATCGCACATGGCCTGCACGGGAGATTGATTGGCGAGGAAATCTCCGCCGTAAATCGTGTCGTCAAAATGAATCGCGGGGGAATCGCCTTCGCCTTTCATATTTTTCGCGGCGTTGATGCCGCCCTGCGCGCACACGGAATGCGAGCGCTTCACGGGCACGATCGAGAAGAGATCGACGACCAGCCCCATTTCGGCCACGCGAATCGCGGCCATCAATCCGGCCAAGCCGCCGCCCACGATTACAATGTTCGGATTCTTCATGAGCCCCTATAAAATTGAAACGGATGCCAGCCGTAACGGAAGCTAATGGCGATTGCGAGGCCGACAACGGTGAACGCGATCGCAATGATCACGCCCAGATATCCAGCCGCGCGTTGGGCGCGCACCGTGGCGGCCAGTCCCCACTTGCACACAAAATTCCACACGCCGACGCCGAGGTGCACCGAAGCGGCCGTAATGCCAATCACGTAAAACCAAAAATGCCAGGGAACGGCCAGTTGAATTTGCACGGCGGCAAACGTGGAATTACCGTGCGGCAAAAATCGCTCGGTATAAACGTGCCAGAAGATGAAGACGAACGCGATCAAGCCGGTGTAGCGCTGGGTGGTATACATCCAATTGCCGACCCACGGGTATTCCGAAACGTTGTTCTTCCCTTTTATCCAGATGTAGATGCCGTAACACCCGTGATACAGAATCGGAAGCCAGATTCCGAGGACCTCGGCAAAAATCAGCCAAGGCGACGATTCGAGATCGCCCGCGGCCTGATTGAATTTCCCCGGGCTGACGAGCGCGGCGCTATTGGTCCAAAAATGTTCGAGAAGAAAAAATCCGATGGGAACAATGCCTGAGATTGAATGCAGCTTGCGAAGGAAAAACTGTGTTCGGTCGGACGAAGCCTCAGCCGCGGACATGAACTCTCGGAACCTTCCTGTGGAACGAAACATCGCGCCGGAATTGCAACGTGGCATTCACCGCAGCGCGAACAAAATTAGTATAGGCAGAACGGAAAGGCATTGCAACATGCGCGCAACCCGACAAATCCCGATGCGATTCTCAAAAGCGGCGTCGGCCGCGTCTTTTCGCGGGAAAGCCGCCGATGGGACGCGCGAACTAGACTAGAACCGATAGGCGTCACGCGGCGACGAAATACGGAAGCGGGCCGGTCTGTTGTGCCTATAATTATGGCCAGGCCCCTGCGAGGAGAGTCTGAATGCCGGAGACGCTGGTTGCGGAAATGGATCGCCTGGTTCGAGAAATCGCGAAGCAAAGCGTTGCGCCTGACGCGGCAGCGCGGGAGGCCATCGCACAGGAATTGGCGAAACGCTTTCATGTGAAGCCGGATGAAGTGGCGATTCTGGCGCTGGTTCACGCCGGGCAGATGCTGCGATTTGTTCTGCCGGAAAAGCTCAGGCCCGTCGGCACGATTCCGCTGAACAGCACATCGGCTCTTGCGGCGCGCACGGCGCGGGAAAAACGCGCCGAAGTGATCAACAATTTCCCCGCCGTGCGTCACGCGTCGGTATTTGAAGGCGTGCCGCTGGGGCGCGAGCAGGGCGAATTGATCCAAAAAATAATGAGCGCGCCGATTGTGGCGGAAAAGCGCGTGCTTGGTGTCGTGCAGGTTTGCCGGAAGGGGCATACGGCCGGCGATGCGGGCTCGGATTTCAGTTCGACCGATTTGAAGGACCTCACTTCCCTCTCGGAGGCGCTTGGGCGGTTTTTAATCGCATGCCAGGAGACCTGACCTCATGAATTTTTCGAGGCTTTCCTGCCCGAGACGCTTTCTTCCGCGTTCAATTCTCAGTCTGCTTGTCGTTGCGCCCGTCGCCGTAGTGATTGCGATGGGAGTGGCGGTGGCGCCCGCGGCGAGCCGCGCGCAGATGTCCGCATCAACATCGTCATCGTCCGCTGGAGCGCCGCCGGCAACGGTTGACCTCACGCTGCTCGGCACGACCGACCTCCATGGCCACATCGAACCGCTCGACTACTACACGAATAAGCCGGCAAATCTGGGCCTGGCGAAAATTGCCACGCTGATCCGGCAGGTGCGCGCCGAACGGCCGAACGTATTGCTGCTAGATTCCGGCGACACGATTCAGGGAACGCCGCTGGCGTATTACTACGCGACGAAAGACACAAACGCGCCGAATCCCATGACGCTGCTGATGAATTCGCTGGGCTACGAGGCCGCCGCGGCCGGCAATCACGAATTTAATTTCGGCTTGAACGTTTTGTGGAAAATGAAACGAGAAGCAAATTTCCCGATCCTGGCGGCGAATCTCGAACAGGAATACAAATCGGGCGTGCCGTATTTTCGGCCTTATATCATCAAGGTGATCGCTGGAGTGCGCGTTGGGATCGTTGGCTTTGTGACGCCAGCCGTGCCCAACTGGGAAATTCCCGCGAATTATCGCGGCTATAAATTCTTGCCGATTGTCGAAACCGCGCGGCGCGTGATTCCCGAAGTGCGCCGGCAAGCGGATTTGGTGGTGGTGATCACGCATTCCGGGCTGGGTCCCGATCCGGCAACGGGTGCGTCGGCTGGATCGGATGAGATCGCGGGCGAGAACACAACGCTGGCGTTGGCCGAGCAAGTGCCGGGCATCGACGTAATCATGTTTGGCCACACGCACCGCGAAGTGAAACAAATGATGGTGAACGGAGCGCTGCTCGTGCAGGCGAAAAATTGGGGCGGCTCGCTTGCGCAAGTGGACGTGGAGATGACGCGCGATGCGCAGGGTCACTGGCGCGTGGCGTCAAAACGTTCGACGACGTTGACGGCCGGGCCCGACGTGCCGCCCGATCCCGAGATCATGCGCATGGCGGCTCCGTACGAAGCCGCGACGCAGAAATATCTGGACACGCCGATCGCCACGTGCGATCGCGATCTTTCGGGAGCGACGGAGCGGTTCGAGGAAGGTCCGCTGGTGGATTTGATTCATCGCGTACAACTTGACGCGGGCCATGCGGATGTTTCTCTTGCGACGATGTTCTACACCGACGCGCGCATTCCCGCGGGGCGCGTGACGGTGCGGCAGATCGCCGCGCTGTACGTTTACGAAAATACTTTATATGTGGTGCGGATGACAGGGGCGCAGTTGCGCGCCGCGCTGGAACATGCGGCAAGCTTTTTCCAATTGTGGCCGCTGCCCGCGGGCGAAACGCTAAAATTGCCGGACTACAGCGCGGATTCGGCCGCCGGCGTCAGCTACAAGATCGATTTGACGCGGCCTGCGGGCGATCGCATTGTCGATCTGACGTTTCATGGCCAGCCGCTCGATCCGAAACAAACGTTGCGCGTGGCGATCAACAATTATCGATACACGGGCGGCGGGCTCTATACCATGTTCAGAGGATTGCCGATTCTGTATCGCTCGCCCGTGGAGATTCGCGAATTGATAATCGATTACGTTTCGCGGCACGGCGCGATTCCGACGAACGCGAATCACACGTGGGAAATTATTCCGCCGGACGCTGTCGCCGCGATGCGCGCGCTTGCCGAGCGGCGCAGCGATGCATCGAGCACACTTTTCCCCGCGCTTCCGGGCCGACATTCCCGCGCACTCGCCGCCGCGCGCTAAAGATTTCACGGCACGAACGACGCGTGCGCGAGCCATCGCGGGAAACGTATTGACAGCATCGAGTGAACTTGCTACGTTTCGGCTCGCTCCGGTTTTGCACGCGTTCGTAGTTTGACCGAGGAGGCACCGCAGTCCGGCACCATCCATGGCGTTCGTCGCGAAAAGAATTTTCCTAACCAAAGGTGTGGGCAAGCATCGCGAGAGGCTTTCGAGCTTCGAGCTTGCGCTGCGCAGCGCGGGCATTGCCGCGTGCAATATCGTGCGCGTGTCTTCGATTTTTCCGCCCAACTGCAAATTGATTTCGCGCAGCGAAGGATTGAAGCACTTGAAGCCGGGCCAGGTGGCGTTCACCGTGATCAGCGAAAATTCCACGCGTGAAGCGCATCGCTTGATCGCGGCGGGAATCGGGCTTGCGCTGCCGGCGGACAAATCGATGTACGGTTATCTTTCCGAGCATCACTCGTTCGGGGAGACGGAAGAAGTGGCCGGCGAGTACACGGAAGAATTAGCCGCTGAGATGCTCGCGACCACGCTGAACGTCGAATTCGACGCCGATCTTTCGTGGGACGAAAAAAAAGAAGTCTATCGGATCTCAAACAAGATTGTGCGCACGATGAACATCACGCAATCCGCCGTGGGCGATAAGCGCGGACTGTGGACCACGGTGCTGGCCGCGGCCATGATGATCGGCGAAGACGACTGAACGGCGATTTTTTCTGATTGCTCCACGAATCACCTACGTAAAGGGGACACCCCACATGACATTCACGATGTCGCACCCGTTGCTGGTATGGATTGTAATCGGACTCGTCGCGGGATGGTTGGCGGGAACGCTGTCGCGAGGGCGCGGTTTCGGCTGCATTGCGAACCTGGTTCTGGGCTTGATCGGCGCGCTGCTGGGTGGCTGGCTCTTTGGGAAATTGGGAATTTTCGGCGGCGGATTCCTGTATACGCTGGCCGCGGCCACCGTCGGCGCAGTCGTATTGGTTTTGATCGCGGGGCTTTTCTCCGGGAATAAATCGTAACGCGCTGACGGACAATTTGAAGGGACTCGCGACTCGCGTCGCGCGGGCCGCGAAGAGCGAACCCGAATTTCGAGCGCATTCGTCCGGCTCCCGCCGGGAATGTGATACGATTGTAGTTTAGTGAACACAATCAACGTCATCCACGCAAGCAACGCAATCCATTCAAGCGAGGGAGTAAGCAGACTTTGAGTCAGCAATCTTTGTGGGCCATTCCGCTCGGCGGCCTTGGCGAGTTCGGCATGAACATGCTGGCCTTGCGCTGGGCTGACGACATCATTTTGATCGACGCCGGCATGATGTTTCCGGAAGCCGAGTTGCTCGGCGTCGACGTCGTGATCCCCGACATCAGTTATCTCAAGCAGAATCGCTCAAAGCTGCGCGCGATTTTCCTGACGCACGGCCACGAAGATCACATCGGCGCGCTGCCCTACATTTTGCGCGATATTCAAGCGCCCATTTACGGAACGCCATTCACGCTGGCGCTGGTTCGCAAGCGCCTGGAAGAACACGGACTCCTCGAACAAGCCAAGCTGCATGAAGTCAATCCCGGCCAGCACGTCGAAGTTGGGCCGTTCAAAGTCGAGTTCATTTACGTGACGCATAGCACGATCGATTGCGTCGCGCTCGCCGTGCGCACACCGCTCGGCGTGATCATCCACACCGGCGATTTCAAAATCGATTCCACGCCGATCGACGGCCGCGTGTTCGACTACCATACATTCGCACGCTACGGACGCGAGGGCGTGCTCGCGCTTTTTAGCGACAGCACCAACACCGAGCGTCCCGGCTTCACGCGCTCCGAGCGCTCCGTGCGTCCGCGCATTGAGGAGCTGATTCGTGCGGCGCCGCGCAAAGTTTTGTTTTCATGCTTCGCGTCGTCGATTCCACGTATTCAGCAGGCCATCGAACTTGCCGCCGCCGCCGGAAGAAAAATCGGATTCCTCGGGCGCAGCATGGTGGACAACGTGGAAATCGCGCACGGGATGGGCCGCCTGGTGATTCCGGATGGCCTGGTGGTGCGCTCGCAGGATCTGAAATCGTTTCCGCCGGAAAAGCTGGTGATCGTAGTCAGCGGCAGCCAGGCCGAGCCGATGTCGTCGCTCTCGCGCATTGCCGTGGACAATCACAAGTGGGTCACGCTCGACGAACGGGACACTGTGATTCTTTCCGCGCGCATCATTCCCGGAAACGAAAAGGCGATTTTCCGAATGCTCGATCACATGTTTCGCCGCCAGGCGCTCGTGCATTACGACAACGAAGGCGGCACGATTCACGTCTCCGGACATGCGAGCCAGGAAGAACAAAAGTTGCTGCTGAATCTCGTGCGGCCGAAAACTTTTATTCCCGTCCACGGCGAATATCGCCAACTCTTCCGTCACGCCGCGCTGGCGCATGAAGTGGGCGCCGTCTCGGGCGAGATCATGCTGCTCGAAGATGGCCGCCCGGTGGAATTCACGGAGCGCGGCGCGTTCCGGCGCGAACCTGTGCCGGCCGGACGCGTGTGCGTCGATTCCGGCTCGCTCGAGGAGATCGAAGAGGTCGTGATCCGCGATCGCCAGCACCTGGCGGAAGACGGCGTGGTCGTGCCGATCATCGCGATCGATAAGCACACTGGGCGCATGGAATCGCAACCCGAGGTAGTCACGCGCGGGCTGATGCCCGCCGACGATGGACAAGAGCTGATCGCCGGGGCGCGCGCCGTGATCATTCGCACGATCGAGCAATCGAATTTGGAAGAGAAAACCGACTGGAGCGTCATTAAAGAAAAAATTCGCGTGGACTTGAAGCGCTATCTCAACAAGCAAACGTCCAAGCGGCCGCTGATCTTGCCGGTAATTCTGGAAGTGTAGCGCATCCGTGATTCACGCGTTCCTTCGGTTCTCATGCGCGCTCCCAAACCCAATGCCGAATCTCCACGATTGGAGGTAGTTCTTCGTGGAAAATCGAACTGACACGCGCGACGCCGGCTTTTGGCTCCGCGTTACCCCGGCCGTTTTCGATTTCATCATATTGAGCGTCGCGATGGCGGTTTTCGTTTCGTTCGTCGCGATCGCCAAGGGAACTCCCACCGCGTTTCTGAACCTTCGTCCCGGAGATCCGCCCGGTAAGGTGATCGCGGCTTTCGGAAAGCCCGCGATTTTCGCGATTCTAGGATTTTTTGTGGTGAGCGGATGGCTTTACTACGCCGCATTTGAAAGCTCGGTCTGGCAAGGAACTCCCGGCAAGAAGTTCTTCGGCCTTTATGTCGCCGATATGCAAGGAAATCGAATCACGTTCGGTCGCGCGACGCGCCGTTATTTCTCCGGACACTTCTGGCTCTGCGTTCCTTCGATCGGCGGCCTTTACTTCATCACGGATTGCATCTGCTGCGGGCTCACCGCGCGGAAGCAAGCGCTGCACGACGCCATCGCCGGCTGTCTGGTGCTCAAACGAGACCAAGGCACTTCGCGGTAAGCCGGATTCCCGCTCCGCACATGTCCACCACGTTGCGCGATTACACGCCCGCCGATTTCGCCGCGCTCTACGCCATGGACCGCATTTGTTATCCGCGCGGCATCGCGTACTCGAAGGGGGAGCTGCGCTGGTTCCTAACGCAACCAGGAGCGCTGTGTGTGGTGGCCGAAATCGAAGGCGCCATTGCGGGATTTCTGATTGCGGATCGCGAGGAAGCGCAAGCTCACATCATCACGATCGACGTTGCTCCCGAACACCGCCGGCACGGTGTCGGCACATTGTTGATTGAAGAAATTGAGCGGCGCCTCGCGGCGCTGGGCGCGACTGAAATCAACCTCGAAACCGCGGACGGCAATGAAGCCGGCACAGCCTTCTGGATACGCCACGGCTATCGCACAATCGGCGTGCTGCCCGGGTACTATCTTGGCCGGCAAGATGCTCTTGCGATGACGAAACGCCTGGCCGGGCAGCACAAGTAAGTTTCCGCCGCCGAGGTCCCGCGTTGTCTCCGGAAACACAGGCGAAAAATCTTCGTTCACTCCGCGCACGCGCTTGGTATAGTTAACGCGCTGCAGGTCGTCATCATGAGCCTCGCGCGTTAGCGCCCGCGCGGCTGGACCACAGCCCAGTCCTTCCCCCGGACCGGAGAGTTGTGTGCGTGTACTAACCCCGACTGAGAATCGCCGTCTGAACGAAATGGTGGGTTTTGTGGGCATCACCGTTTCGGTTTTGATTTTTTTGGCATTGGTGTCCTACAACCCGCACGACGCCTCGTTCAACGTTTCGGCGCCGGCGCCCGACGCTCATTCCGCCGTCAATTGGATTGGCCCCGTCGGCGCGTATGGCGCGGATTTGTTGTTCCAGTTCCTGGGCTACGCCGTTTTTCTGCTGCCCGTCGTGATGTTCATTCTGTCGTGGCGATGGTTCCGCTCGCAGCCGGTCGAATCTCCGATCACCAAGATCGTGGGCTGCTCGATGCTGGGCTTTTTCGTGCCGGCACTTCTCTCTTTGTGGCATTGGCCCGAAGTGCGCGGAGCGATTCCGCCGGGCGGGATGTTCGGCCACTTGGTCGCGAGCGGATTGCTTGCGGCTTTCAACACTGTCGGCGCAAACCTTGTCGCGCTCGCGGCATTTCTGGTGTCGCTATTTCTTACCACACGATTTTCGTTTGAGGCCGTGCAGGAGTGGGCTAGCGTGCCGCTGAAAAAGCTCGATCCCGTCGGCCGCGTCCGCGATCGCTGGGCAGCCTGGCGCGAAGAGCGCGAGAAAACGCGCATGAAGAAGCGCCTGGTGCAAAATAAAACCGTCGGCAGACAGCCCGTGCCGGCCCAAGCCTCGGGACCGGGCACGCTGCTTCTGAAGAGCGCGACCTCAATTGATGCGGATATAGAAGAGGAAGAGCAAGAGACGCGATCTCCCATCGAAGAAGCGTTGGCCGGCCCGATCCTGATGCGCACGCAAGAGCCGAAGTCCACGCCCCCGAAATCCGGCGGCGAACCGAAAATCGCGCGCAGCGCCGGCGGATTCAAGTTGCCTCCCACTTCCCTGCTGCAAGCGGCCGAGCGCAGCGAAAAAATGGCGGAATCGGATCTGAAGGAGTACGCGCACGCCATCGAAACGAAATGCCAGGAATTCGATATTGGCGGTCGCGTCACGCAGATCAATCCGGGGCCGGTTGTCACCACCTACGAATTCAAGCCCGAAGCCGGCATCAAGTACAGCCGCATCACGGGGCTCGCCGACGATTTGTGTCTTGCTCTGCGCGCAGAATCCATTTTGATCGAGCGCATCCCGGGCAAATCGACTGTCGGCATCGAGGTGCCCAATCCGCACCGCGAAACCATTACCTTGCGCGAACAGATCGAATCGTCGGAGTTCGTGCATTCGCCATCGAAGCTGACGTTGGCGCTCGGAAAAGATTTGACCGGCCGCAGCCGCCTTTCGGATTTGGCGCAGATGCCCCACTTGCTGATTGCCGGTTCGACCGGCACGGGCAAAAGCGTCTTCCTGAACGCCATGATCCTTTCGATGCTGTACAAAGCCACGCCGGACGAATTGAAGCTCGTCATGGTGGACCCCAAGCGCCTCGAGCTTGGTTTGTACGAAGAAATTCCGCATTTGCTCGCGCCCGTGGTTACGGACCCGAAAATTGCGTCGAACGTTCTTCGCAACGCCACGCGCGAAATGGAGAACCGGTTGAAACTGCTCGCGCAGCGCGGCGTGCGCAACATCGATCAGTACAATCGCACGTTCCAAAAGACGCAATCGCTTTCGCTCTTCGACGACAACGACGACGCCGAGCATCGTCCCCTGCCCTACATCGTCATCGTGATCGACGAATTGGCCGACTTGATGATGGTGGACACGAACAATGTGGAGCAATCGATCACGCGTCTGGCACAGATGGCGCGCGCGGTCGGCATCCATCTAATTTTGGCGACGCAGCGGCCTTCGGTCGATGTGATCACCGGCCTCATCAAGGCCAATTTCCCCGCGCGCATTTCTTTCCGCGTGGCCAGTAAAGTGGATTCGCGCACGATTCTGGATGCCAACGGCGCCGAATCGCTGCTCGGGCGCGGAGACATGCTCTATTTGCCCGCGGGCTCGTCGCGACTGAACCGCGTTCACGGACCGTTTGTCACCGAGGACGAAATCACCGGCGTGTGCGATTTCTGGCGCTCGCAAGCCAAAGCCGTTTACAACGAACGCCTGCTCGATCCGCCGCGCGATGAACAGCAAGGCGGAGAGGAAGGCGCTGGCGGCGAGGGCGGGAGCGGCGGCGAAGAAATCGACGACGCTCTGTATCAAGAAGCCGTCAAAGTGTGCTGCGAAATGGGCCGCGCTTCCACTTCCACTCTGCAACGCCGTCTGCGCGTCGGCTATGGTCGCGCTGCCCGCCTGATCGATGTGATGGAAAAAGACGGCATCGTTGGCCCCGCCGACGGCACAAAACCTCGCGAAGTGCTGAAGGGCAAAGATTGGATTCGCGAATACGAATCAAATCGCCGTTAACTCCGCGCGCATTCGCCGTCGGGCGGCCAACCGGTCGTTTTGACTGTTCCGCGCCGCGCCAGTAGAATGTCTCTCGCCCCGGTGCCGGGGTAGCTCACCGGTAGAGCGCGGCCCTGAAAAGGCCGGCGTAGGCAGTTCAACTCTGCCCCCCGGCACCATTCC
>JBAQYV010000060.1:0-24129 GCA_049790315.1 Candidatus Acidiferrales bacterium
GTTTTGGTTCACAAGTTTGAGTTAGAAGCTAAACTTCGCCGCCAACTGCAATTCACGTGGTGTGCTGGCAAGGCTGCTAATCAGCCCCGGAGTCCCGCTGCCGATCGTCGCGGCGGGCGTGCCCAGAATCTGGAGGTTGAACACGTTGAAACCCTCGAAGCGAAGCTCGATGTTCTTGGTTTCGGTGAGGGGAATGTTTCGCACCAGTGAGAAGTCCACATCATAAAATGCCTGGTCGCGGAGCACTCCCACACCGAAATTCCCAAACTGCCCGTCCGGGATCGCAAACGCCGAGGGGTTAAACCAGCATTGGAACGATCCCACGGTTGCCCCGTTCGGGCAATTGCCGTTCTCCGGGTTCGCCACAAGGTTCGGCCGGTCGTAGCCGCTCAGAGCGGTTGTGCTGCTGCCCGAAATGTTGGCAGGATCTCCGTTCACGTTAACCTGGAAATTCTGGCCGGACCGCGCCTGGAAAACCAAGTCGGTTTGCCAATTGCCGAGGACCCACGAAAGCGGACCGTGCGTGAGGTGCGCCTTCCCGTGCCCGAACGGCAATTCATAGACGGAACTCAGTGTGAAGTACTGCGGCGTGTCGTAACCGCAAGGGCCGTACGCTAAGCTCGGGTTGAAAAAGTTCTCGACCACGGCGCCGCCGTTGGTGCCGTTTTCAGCTGCGAAATATCCGCTGCTGGTGGCGAGGCACTTCGACCAGGTGTACGAAGCGATCGCCTGCAACCCGTTGGCGAAGCGCCGCTGGAATTCAGCTTGGAGTGCGTTGTAATTGCCGTACCCGGTTGACTGGGAATAATGCCAGCCGGCCTGTGCGAACGGCACTGACCGCAACGTGTCAATCGCAGCAGTGTACGCCAACTTGCAGGCGGAACTCGGGCTAGAACCGCACGTGGTGACGCCGTCGCCAGCCGTCATAATGGGATCCGTCACGGCCGGAGTCGCCGAATCGGCGGCGTTAGCATAACCTGTGTAGTCCAGCCGATTGTTCTTGCTGCCTACGTACGATACAGAAAACATCATGCTCGTTCCCAACTGGCGTTGTAGGTTCACGCTCCACTGTTGCGATCGTGGATCCGTGTAGTTGGGCCCGTTCACATAGCCGCCCGCCGTAGTGGTCCAGGGCGTGGGCTGTACAACAGGAGTGAGATTTGCTCCCACCAAAGGAACCCCGTTCGTCAACGTGCCCGCTGTCGTGTTGTAATTGTTCGAAAAACCCGTCGTCCACGGCCAAACAGGTCCTTGCTCGGTATTTTCCGAGTATTGGCTTCGGCCCGTAATTGTGTCGTAGTAAATTCCGTAACCCGCACGAAGCACGGTGTTCGGTTTAATCTGCCAGGCGATTCCGATTCGCGGCCCGATATTGTCGCCAATTGCTTTTGGCCACAGGGACTTGCCGCTGAAGACGATGTTTTGCGTGGTGTTGTAGGTGACGCCCGCGGCCGTAACCGACGTGAGCGCCGGACTGTTGATCCCTCCCGGTATGCAGGGATCGATTACGCTCGATGAGCAAGCTCCCACCGACGGCAGTCCGATAATGTATTCCTTGTCGGGAATGTCGAACATGTTCATGGACCGGCCGTTTTGGTCAATCACGCTCACCTGCGGAACGTAGTCGTACCGCAATCCCCAATCAACCGTCAGCTTGGGTTTCACGTGCCACTCATCTTGGACGTAACCTGCCCACGAACTCACTTCGAGAAAGATTTCCTGGTACTGCGGAATCGAGACGGATGCCGCGGACGGTAGGTCCAGCAACATCGACGCCAGCCCGTTGCCAGTTGGCACCTTCGTCCCGTCTGGCTCCGTTACGGTCGTAGCCGTGAAGTTTCCTGAACTGTTGGCTGGACTCGTTTGATTGGCGCTGAAGGTGAGTCCCTGCGAGAAATTTGTTTCCAGCCTGTTCGTGTAAGTGTACTGCACGCCCATTTTCAGGTTGTGAGCGCCCTTAATCCAACTCAAGCTGCTTTCCGCGTTTGCGACCGGATTGCCGCGATCGGATGGACCTGAATCCCCCGCGCTCGGGTAGCTGCCGCTTGGCATGCCGATCGTAAATCCGTACGTCGTGGAAATTCCCGTAAACCCCGCGGTCGTTTCAGGAGAGAAACCAACCGACGAAGGCGGCTGCGTGTAAAAGATATAAGGCTTGAAGTTGGCCCCGGCGCGGATTTCGAAGATCACGTTCGAGCTAAACACGTGATCCCACGCGCCTCCAAAGTTATAATCGTGATAGGTGGAATACGTCAGTTGATCGTTGCCTACCACCGGCGTTACATCCGTCAGCCACATTTGGCTCAGCCGCAGGAACACCGTGTTTTTATCGTTGAAATGCTCGTCTAGCCGAATCTGCCAGTTGTTCGAGTTGTCCGTTTCGGGTGTGTTCTGGAAGAAGTTGTCTTCCTGGCTCGCCACCGGAGTGAAATTCGGAGTCAACATATAAGCTTTGTATGCCGCGACCAACTGTTGGTTGATCAGACCGGTGGGGATTTTGGCGCAATTCGTCCCTGCTACCTGTGTGCCGTAGCCTGGCCCTGGCGTCGTATTGTAGGGCAGCGGATTGCCCATGCTGTTGCATTGGAACTGCGTGGTGCCGCCTGCAAAGGGGTTGTAGATCGGATCGGGAACCACCGCTTTGGTCGTTGCGTCGTAGGTTCCTATCAGGGAGTTGCTGAAGTCTCCGCCTAACTCCGCCGCTGTCGGCACAATTCCATACGGACTGGAAATAGGCTTTGAAAACCGCCAGCCCTCGTAACCGACGTAAAAGAACGTCTTGTTTTTGATGATCGGCCCTCCCGCCGCTCCCCCAAACTCCTGCTGCGTGTAACCAAGCGGAGGAGCCGGCGTGCTTGACGACGAACCGACGCCGCAACGTACACTGTTGCAGAAGTCTGTGAAGGGGTTGCGCGCATCGAAAATATTGCTGCGTGCAAAGTCCCAGCCCGCGCCGTGAAAACTGTTCGTGCCCGGCTTCGTCGCCACGTTCACAACTCCACCCGCTACCCCGCCATATTCCGCCATATCGTTGTGCGATTGGACTTTGAATTCGTCAATGGTGTCCACGATCGGCTCGATACCGTACGTCGAGACGCGAAAGTCCGTGTTGTTGATTCCGTCCAACAGATAAATTGTCGATCGATTCTGCTGCCCTTGAATGGATGGTTTGGTTAGGGCCGTCCCTGGAATTCCAGTCACGCCTCCATCCGAAGCGGTGATCCCGGACCCTTGCGCCGTCGAAATCGGCGTGATTCCTGGAGTCAAAATCAGCAGCGACGTGAAGTTCCGGCCGTTCAGCGGCAGAGATTCAACCGGTTTTTCTTCGATGACCGTTCCTAGCTCCGTCGTCGATCGCTGCACGAGCGTGGCCTCAGTTGAGGCGGACACCGTCACGGTCTCCGCGGAAGAGCCCACCTGCATCGAAATCTTTTCCGTCAGGATCTGGTCCACCTCCAGTTGGAACGTAGGCAGTGCGACCGTCTTGAATCCTGCCTTTTCCACCGTCAGAACATAGTTTCCTGGAAGAAGATTGATGATTGTAAACGCCCCGTCATCGCTGGTGTCCTTTTCGCTGACGACGTTGGTATCGATATTGGTGACTTTAACTTCGGCCTGAGGAACCACGGCCCCTGAACTATCCAGCACGGTGCCGGTAATCTGAGCCGTCGGCGTCTGGCCGAACAACCCGATACATCCGAACAACAGCGCCGCGAAAAACAAAACCACCGACTTACTCAGTCGCATGCAAGCCTCCTCGCTTCACTTCGTAGGATCGAAACACGCATCCACCGTTCGTTGTTTGGACAACAATCCCGAAAACGGCAGCCGGATTAGGACGATCCGAACCCCGTTTCCACCCCGAAACTGGTCTCATTTAACAAGTTTTCGAATGGAATTCAAGTGTAAAAAAGAGCATTTCACAAGATGAAATAACCATCAGTTTCTGTATTGGTGGCGGCCTGCGGATCCCCGTGGATTCCTCGGATTTCCCTTGCGCCGGCCGTGGTTCAACATGTAAAACATGGGGGCGCTGCGCGGCGCTCGTTTTTAATTTAGAATCGAAAATGTAAGTTTCATAAAATAAAAATACCGCGCCGCGGTTCAGAAAGGAATGTCCGTCGAATCGCTTTTCCGGCTGCCAGCCTTTAGCTTCTGCAATCTACCAATAGCCGGTCCCGTGATTCGCCGCACACCGCCATGATTCGAGCCCGACAATCTAAAGCCGCCCCCGTGGGAGTTGTTGGCAAGGTCCTGCGCATCCTCGAAGCCCTGGACGTTTCGCCCTCGGGACTCCAATTGCGTCAGATCGCCCAGCAGACCGGCATTCATAAAAGCACCGCGTACCGTTTCCTGGCTCATCTTGAAGGCGCGGGCTACCTGTTCCGCGATGACGGCGGCGCGTACGTCATTGGTCCGCGATTGGCTCATCTTGGCGCGGGCGTTTCTTTTCACGCCACGCTTCGCAAAATCGGTAGCCCGGCTCTCCACAAGGTGTGGCGAACCACCAAAGAAACCGTCAATCTTGCGGTCGTCGACGGCCACGATGTCCTCTACCTTGACGTGATCGAAAGTCCCCACAGTTTTCGTATGTCTTCCCAGGTCGGCGTGCGCCGCTCGCTCAATTGCACCGCTCTTGGCAAGGCCGTTCTCGCGTTTCTTCCGCCCGAGCAGCGCGAGGAGATGCTGGCGTCTCTCACGTTTGAGCGCGCCACGGTTCACACGATTCCCGATGCCGCGCGTTTGCGCAAAGAGCTCGCGAAGATTTTCCGCCAGGGCTACGCGCTTGATGATCAGGAGGCCGTGCTCGGCGCGCGCTGCGTCGCCGCGCCGATCCTGGACGAATCCGGCAAGATTCTCGCCGCGCTCAGCGTGTCAGGCCCAATTACGCGAATCAGCCGCGACAAAATTCCATCGTTCGTCACCTCGGTGAAAAACGCCGCGAAGGACATATCGAATCGCCTGAATCGTCCGGCGTAAGCGTTCGCCCCGCGAAGAACGCGTTGCTCTCAAGTATGTTTTCGTTCTCTTCTTGCTCCAACGCTCGCCCGCGGCGAATTCTCGAAACCGAAATTGCTCGTGCGCATCCGAAAAGTCTATTGCCGCTCGGTGGGTCCGTGCGTATGATTCCGGACGTTCATAATTCGCGGGAGACAAAATGAGATTTCGATTTCGTGAGGCGCGCAACGATTCCGCACCGAATGGCGGCTGGAAAATACGTGTGCCGGCGCGCGTGGGGCCGCGCGAGTTCCGGGCGGCGCTTCGGCGCTGGGTTTTTCGCGGCGGTATTCTCCTTGCCACGGCGGCGTTACTCGCTAGCGTTCCCGCCACGTCGCAGCAGGATCCGGACACTCGCGCCAAGGCGCTTGTCGCGCAGATGACGCTGGACGAAAAAATCGAACAATTGCACGGAATCCACAACGACACGCAGTACCGCATGGTGCCCGGCATACCGCATTTGGGCATACCCGACTTCCACATCACCAACGGCCCGGCGGGCGCGGGGCCGGGCGGCGCGGGTAAGCAAGTGCCGGCGACGGCATTGCCCTCGCCGATTGCGTTGGCATCGACGTGGGACGTGAATCTGGCGCAGCGCTACGGCCAGATCGCCGGCGCGGAAGCCAAGGACATCGGCAACAGTCTGCTGGAAGCGCCCGACATCAACATCGCGCGCGTGCCGCAGAACGGGCGCACGTTTGAAGGGTATGGAGAAGATCCATTTCTCGCGGCGCGTCTTTCGGTCGCCAACATCACAGGAATTCAGAGCCAGGGACTTCTGGCCAACGTGAAACACTTCGCGGCGAATAACCAGGAGAGCGATCGATTCGTGGTGAACGAAATCGTGGACGAGCGCACGCTGCGCGAAATTTATTTGCCGGCATTTGAAGCGTCGATCAAAGAAGGGCACTCCGCCACCGTGATGTGCGCGTACCCGCGCGTGAACGGCACATTCGCGTGCGAGAATGCCATGTTGCTCGACCAGGTGTTGCGGCAGGACTGGGGATTCAAGGGTTTCGTGATCTCCGATTTCGGCGCCACGCACAGCATCGTGCCGGCGGTGAAAGCCGGCCTCGATATGGAGTGGCCCACCGGCATCTATTTCGGCGATGCGCTGAAGGCCGCGGTGCAATCTGGCGAGCTACCGGAAGCCGCGCTGGACCAGATGCTTGTCCACCGGTTCAGCACGCTGATGAGCTTCGGGTTGTTCGACCATCCGCCGGCGCCGCAAGCGATCCCCGCGCAGAAAGATGGAGCGGCGGCGCGCGGCATCGCCGAAGCGGGCATGGTGTTGCTGAAAAATTCCGGAAACATTTTGCCGCTGCACGCGTCGCTGCTGAAATCCCTTGCCGTGATCGGGCCGTATGCGGGCGAAGCGAACACCGGGGGCGGCGGCAGCTCCCACGTTGTGGCGCTCTACAGCGTCAATCCCGTTGACGGCATACAGGGCCGCGTCGGACCCGGCGTCAGCGTGATGTACGCCGACGGGAGCGACATCGCTAAGGCCGCCGATATGGCGAAGTCGGCCGATGTCGCCATCGTGATGGTGGGCGACCATGCGACCGAAGGGCGCGATCACCTGCTGACGCTCGAGGGCAGTCAGGATGCGCTGATTGCCGCTGTAGCCGCCGCGAATCCGCACACCATCGTGGTGCTCAAGACCGGCTCTGCGATATTGATGCCGTGGCTCGATCAGGTGCCGGGGCTGGTCGAAGCGTGGTACCCCGGCGAAGAGGACGGCAACGCCGTTGCGGCCGTGCTCTTTGGCGATATCGATCCATCCGGCAAGTTGCCGATTACATTTCCGAAGCGCGTGGAAGATGCTCCGGCGCACACACCGGACCAATGGCCCGGCGTTGACTTGCAGGCGCATTACACGGAAGGCGTGTTCGTCGGGTATCGGTATTACGACGCGCACAAGATCGAGCCGCTGTTTCCGTTCGGGTTCGGATTGTCCTACACCACATTTTCATACGATCACCTGCAGATCTCGCCGGACCGCGTGCAGTTTGGAGAAGCAGCGCCAGCGACGGTGACGATTTCTTGCGACGTCACAAATTCCGGCAGCGTTGCCGGCGCGGAAGTCGCGCAACTTTATCTTGGCTTGCCTTCGAGGACCACCGTTCCCGAACCGCCGCAACAGCTCAAGGGCTTTCAGAAAGTGGCGCTCGAACCGGGGCAGACGGCGCACGTTCAATTCGCGGTCGATGCGCGCGCGGTTTCGTACTGGGACATCGCGACTCATGCGTGGACGATTTTGCCGGGGACGATTCACGTGATGGTTGGATCGTCTTCGCGCGACATTCGGTTGCGCGGGCAATTTGGAGTTTCTCTCGGAGCGCAATAGAAGCATTGTAGCTTCAGGGGCTAAAGCCCCTTTTCCTTTTCAGCCGACTACGTGGGAGCTGAAGCTCCCACCTCCTAAAAAGAAAAGCGCAAAGCAAAAGCTCAAAGCTCAAAGCCCAAAGCGAAAGCTCAAAGCCCAAAGTGAAAGTCTAAAGAAATATTCTCCCGATAACTCGGCGGAGAACTCAGCAGCGAAACTAGAGCAATATTTCCTTACGGGCATTCAGCGCGAAGTTTCGGCGGCGATGGCCTCCCCTACTGATTTTGTATTGGCGTTGCCGCCGAGATCGGCGGTTCTGGGGCCGCCGGTGGCCAGGACTGTCTCGATGGCGCGCTCGACGGCATCGGCGGCGGCGGGTTCGCCGAGGTGACGGAGCATCATGGCGCCGGACCAGATTTGGCCGATGGGATTGGCGATGCCTTTGCCGGCGATGTCGGGCGCCGAGCCGTGGACTGGCTCAAACATGGAAGGAAATTCGCGTTCGGGATTGAGATTGGCCGAGGGCGCAATGCCGATGGAGCCGGCTACGGCGGGGCCGAGATCGGAGAGGATATCGCCGAAAAGGTTTGAGCCAACGACGACATCAAACCAATCGGGATGCTTGACGAAGTGGGCGCACAGGATATCGATGTGGAATTGGTCGGTGCGCACGTCGGGAAAATCTTTTGCGGCTGCGGCGAAACGCTCGTCCCAAAAAGGCATGGTGTGAATGATGCCGTTGGATTTCGTGGCGGAAGTAAGATGTTTGGCGCGGGTGCGTGCGAGTTCAAAGGCATAGCGGATGATACGGTCCGATCCGCGGCGCGTGAAGATGGTTTCTTGCAGCGCAAATTCATCGGGCGTGTCGCGGTAAATTCGGCCGCCCATTTCGGAATATTCGCCTTCATTATTTTCGCGGACAACGCAGAAATCGATTTTGCCGGGCGGATAATTTTTCAGCGGGGAATCGACGCCGGGGAAAAGGCGCACCGGCCGCAGATTGACGTACTGGTGAAACGCGCGGCGAATCGGAATCAGCAGGCCCCACAACGAAACATGGTCGGGCACGCGCGGATGTCCGACGGCGCCGAGAAAGATCGCGTCGAAGGAGCGCAACTGATCGAGCGCGCCGGCGGGCATCATCAGGCCGGTGGAGACGAATCTTTCGCAGCTCCAGTCAAAATTGTGAAATGAAAAGGAGAAGCCGAAGTGGCGTCCCGCAGCTTCGAGAACGCGAATGCCTTCGGGCACGACTTCGAGGCCGATGCCGTCGCCGGCGATCACGGCGATCTTGTAGGATTTTTTCGTTTGCGCGTTCATCTCGTTTTTGGCCTCCGGCGCCGATAGCGACGGCGAGACAATATACTACGCGCTCGCATGGGATTTGCCGTTGTCCTCTTCGTCTCCGTCGTTTTCTTCCTCGTCGCCGTCCTCTTCTTCATCGTTCCCGTTCTGGGCGTCGAGGGTTTTTTGGATGACATCGTTCCAGGCTTCGCGCCCATCGACACGCGAAATTTCGTTTTCCACGATAATAGATATTCACAGAAATGGCGTGAGGGCTGTGGATCGAATCACGCGAAGCGGTTCCGGCGCGCCCCATTGACGACAATCGACGCGCAGCTGGCCGAGGCTCCGGAAGAGAGCGCCCTCGCGGTTCATTTTGATGTGCGGGAACGCTAAAGCGATTCGCGCGCTGCTAAATTTTCCAGGTATTGTCGCGGTAGCGGATTACGGGCGGTCGGTCGGGGCCGGGGAAGCGGACGATGGCGCTGGACACGGTGTTGCGCCAGATCGCTTTGACGACGGGAATGCGCGACATGGCGCGGCTGATGGTTTGAAAGGCTGCGAAGGCCGGACCCCAGGGCGTGCGTTTCCATTCGGCGGCGATAATTGCGTCGTGAATGCGGCGATATTTTTCGAGATTTTCGAGGCTGAGCGAACCGGGATGATCGCGAAAGCCGCCGATCAGAGCGTCCACGGGATAAATGCGCGCGTAGCGGAAGAAGCGCGTCCACAATTCAAAATCGCTGCCATCCCGGCTGGTGGCGTCAACATGGCTGCCGGCGCGTTCCCAAAGAATGCGACGCCAGAAGGTGGACTCCTGCTGGATGTAGCGATTCGCGCCGGCGAGAAAGCGCACGCGCGTCCAGCGCTTTAGGCTGCGGCTGACGGTGACGCACATGCCTTCGTCGTTGAAGCCGGTTGGGCGGCCGGTGATCCATTCGACTTGCGGCAGCGCGCGAAAAACGCTGCCGACCACGAAGAGAGAGCCGCGGTGAAGAAGATCGGTGGCGCTGATCCAGCCCATGATTTCGCCGGAGGAACGCGTGAAGCCGCGGTTGAGAGCGTCATACATGCCGTTGTCGGGCTCAGTGGTCCAGCCAGCCAGGTGCGATTCGTATTTGCGAACGATGTCGAGCGTGCCGTCGGTTGAGCCGCCGTCCTGAATGAAATATTCGAGATTGGGATATTGCTGGGAAATTACGGATTGGATGGTTTGCTCAATGTAGCGCGCGGAATTACGCACGGGAGTGACCATGGTGATTTTGGGCCACTCGTTGCGTTCAGAATTCGGCGATTCGGGCGCGGTCATGCGTCGTCGGATGCTAAGTCAGGAATGTCGCGGAGGGCAAGCGATGAAACGCGATGTCGCCGCAAAAGTGCGCAAACTTCACTCATCGGAGTGCAGAGAGCGTCCGTTGTGGTCCAGCAAAATCTGGATGCCGAAGTAGCCGAGGAAAGTGGGTTGGCCACTTGAGGCGGGGCTGAAGCTGCGTCCGGCCATAGCGAGCCAGATCAGGCCCTTGTGAAATTCGTAGCGGGCGCCGGCGTCCCAGGTAGTGTCATGGGGAAGGGCGCCCATGGCGGAGTCATTGTAAATCTCGCCGATGATTTCCAGTTTTTTCGTGAATTGATGACCGGCAGCGAAGCCAATGATGCGCTCTTCGTGCCCTTGGTTTTTCTCGTGGAATGGAACGTAGTAACCGGCTTCGGCATTGAGTTCGATGGGACCGATATTTTTCTGAACTTCAAACGGCAGAAGAATTCGCGTGCCGCTTTGGGCGATGCCCGTGCGTACGTCACCGGAAGCGCCACCGCTTTCCATCTGCGGGAAAACAGAGATGTTCCAGCCGCGTTTATTGTCGATAAAGCGCCACTTCACGCCAGGAGAGGCGTTGCTCCAGCCAGTGGCGTGGGGCTGGCCGGGGAAAGTCGCGACGACGTAGGGAATCTCCAGCGTGAGCTGGATACGCGAGCCGACGCCGTAGTTGATATCGAATTGCGGAAGCTGGAAGGTATTTTGATCGCGGCTGAGGATGGGCATGGCGGCGATATTGATCTCCCAGTTTTCGGCGCCGGGAGTGCCGGGATCGTTGGTGAGAAGCGGAGGTCCGCCTTGGGCGAGGACAGGCGCGGGAGCGAAGACGAGCGCGCCGGGCAAGGCCACAAGCACGAGGAGGACGAAATGTCGAATGCGCTGCGGCATGATCGGTTCCAGATTGCTGGGCCATCTGCGAGAAGCTTCAAGAACGGACACGCGTTGAGATACGCGTGTTGAAGCGTCTCGATCAGGTAGTATACGGTTGTTTGTACGAGGCCCGGGTGGCGGAATGGCATACGCGGGGGACTTAAAATCCCCTGACGCTCACGCGTCGTGTGGGTTCGACCCCCACCCCGGGCACCAATTGCTTCACGACCATTTCAGTCTGCGATAGCGAAACTCATCACTATCACCATCCCAGCGGTCTCTCGTGCTGACAGCCTCAGGGCTAACGCTCCCGATATTGACGGCCTCTTCGGCACAATTGAAACGTAGCCTCCTAAAAAGTATTTATGAGGCAGAACTCACACGGATTGGCGCCCACGTGTGCGATAAGCGGGCCGCAGCTCGCTCAGCCGAGGACGATGTGGAACTCGTGCATGGCGGCGTCGTCGACGAGGGGAATTGTGGCCGGGCCGCGCAGCAATTTGCCGTCGAGCTCGGCCAGTGCGACGCCGCGCGTAACGTTCGAGGGATTCTCCACTTTGATGCGATAGGTCGCGGAGTGATAGCGGAAGTCGATGGAGTAGCCGGGCCAGTGGCGCGGGATGCAGGGATCGATACTGAGCATCGTGCCGTGTACGCGGAAGCCAAGAATCCATTCAATGCCGGCGCGGTAGAGCCAGCCCGCCGAGCCGGTGTACCACGTCCAGCCGCCGCGGCCGACGTGCGGCGGCTCGGTGTAAACGTCGCCAGCGAGCACGTAGGGTTCGACCTTGTAGCGCTGCACGCTCGATCGCGAATCGGAGCGCGCGATGGGATTCAGCATGCGGAAAAACTCGAAGGCTTTGTCGCCGTCGCTTAGCTCCGCGAACGCGATGGTGGTCCAAGTGGCGGCGTGAGTATATTGACCGCCGTTTTCGCGCACGCCGGGCGGATACGCTTTGATGTAGCCAGGATCTTGCGGCGAATGATTGAACGGTGGCGTGAAGAGCGGCATCAAGCCTTCGGGGCGGCGCACCAAATATTGATCGACGGCGGCCATGGCGCGCGCCACGCGGCCGGGCTCGGCGGCGCCGCTCATCACGCCCCAAGTTTGCGCGATGGAATCGATGCGGCATTCGGCATTGTCGGCAGAGCCGAGCGGCGTGCCGTCGTCGAAATAGGCGCGGCGATACCAACCACCGTCCCAGGCTTCGCGTTCGAGCGATGCTTTGAGCGCGCTGACGTGCAGACGCCAGGATTCGGCGCGCTCGCGCTCGCCGCGGGCGTCCGCGACTTTTGCAAACTCCCAAAGAATCGAGTGCAGAAACCATCCAAGCCAAACGCTTTCGCCTTTGCCGTGCTCGCCGACGCGATTGAAGCCGTCGTTCCAATCGCCCGTGCCGATTAACGGCAGGCCGTGACTGCCAACGGCGAGACTGCGATCGAGCGCGCGCGCGCAATGCTCGAAGAGCGACGCGGAAGTCTGCGAGATGCGCGGCTCGAAATAAGATTCGTTCTGCCCCGGAGCGAGCACGTCGCCTTCGAGGAAGGGAACCGATTCCTCGAGTACCGTCATATCGCCGGTGGCTTCGACGAAGCGGACCACGGCGAACGGCAGCCAGAGCAGATCGTCAGAGATGCGCGTGCGCACGCCGCGTCCGGAGGGCGGATGCCACCAATGCTGCACGTCGCCTTCGATAAATTGGCGAGCGGCGGCGCGCAATATCTGCTCTCGCGCGGTTTTGCGGTCGGCCACGCACAGCGCCATGACGTCCTGAAGCTGATCGCGGAATCCATACGCGCCGCTCAATTGATAAAATGCGGCGCGCGCCCACACGCGGCACGCCAGCGTTTGGTAAAGCAGCCAGCGATTCAAAATTAAATTCATGGGCTGATCGGGCGTGGTGACGCGCACGGTGTTGAGCATGGCATCCCAACCGGTGGTGACGGCGGCCAGCGTGGCTTCCAAGTCCGCGGCGCGATAGCGGGCGAGCAGTGAGTGCGCTTGCTCTTTACTCGCGGCTTCTCCGAGAAAAAACACGATCTCGGCGCGCGCGCCGGCGCGCAATTCGATCGATGTTTGCAGCGCCGCGCAGGGATCGAGGCCCGCTCCGAGCTTTCCTGAGAGCGGGATGCTTCGTTCGAGCGCCGCGGGACGCGCGACGGTACCGTTGCGGCCCAGGAATTCCGTGCGATCCCCGGTGAACGAGGTTTGCTTGCCGCCGAGATCGGCAAAAGCAACGCGCCCGCCGAATTCTCCGCCCCACACGCTGTGCGCAAGAATCGCTCCGGAGTGCGTATCGAGTTCCGTGACGATGTTGGGCGCTGAATCGCCGCGCGAAGTGCCCAGCACCCATTCGGCATACGCGGTGACGGAGAGTCGCCGCGTGCGGCCGGAATCGTTTTCGAGAATCAGCCGCGAAATCTTGATGGGATCTTCTTGCGGAACGAATTGAACCAAGTCCGTCAATATGCCGCGCGAGCCGTGATGGAATCGAGTGTAGCCCTGCCCGTGACGCGCGATGTAGGGAGCGAGCTCGTCGCGAATCGGAAGCGCGGTGGGGCTCCAGACTTCGCCCGTGGCGTCATCGCGGATGTAGAAGGCTTCTCCGGGAGGATCGGTGACGGGATCGTTGGACCACGGAGTCAACTGATTCTGACTGCTGTTGAGCGACCATGTGTGGCCCGAGCCCGATTCCGAAACCAGAAATCCAAATGAAGGATTCGCGATCACGTTGATCCACGGCGCAGGCGTACGCAAACCTTCGCCGAGCACGGTGACGTATTCGCGGCCCTCGTCGGCAAAGCCGCCGAGGCCATTGAAGGATTCGAGTGCGTGCTGCGCGAGAGGCACGTCCAAACGTTTGGCCGGACGCGGCGCGCGTGGCATCGGTGGCTCGGCACCTTCCTCGCGTTGCGATCGATCGACCTGCTCGGCCAGAGTGCCGCGGCGGCTGAGCAGCACGGCTCGCGCGACAGTTTGCAGAAGCGCGCGTTCGCGCGGCGAGATAAGGTCCGCGCGCAGCAGAAAAATGCCGCCATGCACATTGTCGGTGCTGGGAGAAAGGCGGAAGCGGCTGCCGCGCACAAGCCCGTCGAGCGTGGTCTGCAAGTCCTGCACATACGACGAAGCTTTTTCGTTGATGATCACGAGATCGGCCGGCAACTGTTTCATGCGCCAGTATTCGTGAGCGCGCAACAATTGCCGCACGATCTCGAGGTCTTCCTCTTCATCGATGCGCACCAGCACGATGGGCAGATCGCCGGAGATGCCGTGGGCCCAAAGCGCGGAGCGTTCGAACGTGACGTTGCCGAGCATGTCGGACGTGGGACGCAGCGAAGGATCGGAGTAGATTACGGAGTTGGCGAGCCGCTGAAACACGTGGGCTTCATCGGCGCTAACGCCCAAGTGATGCAGTTGCACCTGCGCTTGCGTCCACGCGAGTTCGAGCGTGCGCTCGAAGGTAGAAGTACTGCGATATTTATCCGCGAGGTCCAGCACCTGTTCGCGCGTTTCGGCAACTATGGTTGAGAAAACAATGCGCACCGTCGATCCCGAAGGAATGCGCACGGTCCGTCGCAGGCTGAAAATCGGATCGAGCACATTGCCCACGGTGTTCGAGAGCGGGCGCCCATCGAGGATGGAAACCGGATTTCGCAAATCGCGGCCGCGGCCCAGAAAACGCGCGCGGTCGGATTCGTACTGCGCTTCGCCGACTGCTTCGCCCTCGACGGCAACCACATGCGCGGCCCAGACAGGAGTCTCTTTGTCGGACTGCCGGCGGCGCGTGGCCACGAGTGCGCCGGCGTCGGTAAGAAATTCCGTTTCCACGAAAAGGTTTGAAAACGCCGGATGGGCCACGTCGGCGGCTTGCGCGGCGAGGCAAATCTCGGCGTAGGACGTAAATTGAATGGTGCGCGCGCGCGCGCCGAGATTGGTGATCGAAACGCGCCGGCTCTCCGCATCGTCCTCGGGGGATACGACAACCTCAAGCGTGGTGGTCAGCGCATGGTCGCGCCGTATGAACTCGGCGCGGTCCTCGTAGAACGAAACCTCGTACGCGTCGGGCTCGACACCGCTCGGCAGATACCCGGCGGACCAGACTTGCCCCGACTGCGCGTCGCGCAGAAAGATATAGCTGCCCCAGCAATCGCGCGTGACGTCTTCGCGCCATCGCGATACGGCGATATCCCGCCAGCGGCTGTAGCCGGAGCCCGCCGCCGTCAGCATTACGCCGTATCTTCCATTGGAAAGAAGATGCGTGCGCGGCACGGCGGTGTGCGGCGTGGTGTAACGCCGCACCACCGGCGGCAGAAGCTCGCGAACGTGCCCTGTGGCGGCAACTTCTTCGGCGCGAGGGCGAGCCACGGGAACATCGCGCGGCGTGCGCTCCTGCAAGAGCAACTCGGTGGCCTGCACCATCGGTTCGGCGTGAAAGCGGTCGCGCATCGCGCCGTCGTTCAGCACGTCGGTGAGTGCTACGAGCGACATTCCCTGGTGGTGCGCCATGTAGGCGTAGATCACGGCGTCATCTTTGCCTTCGGGCACCCGCGAGCGCGTGTAATCGATCGCCTCGTAAAAGCCGTAGGCTCCGCGTCCGCCGGCATTTTCGAGACGCGCGAAATTTGTCACGGCCGCGACCGGATCGACCATGGCTCCGAGTGCCGTAGCGTATGGCGCGATGACCACTTCTTCGCCGAGCCCGCGTTTCAGACCGAGCCCCGGCACGCCGAAACTCGAGTACTGATATGTCAGGTCGAGATCGCGCGCGTTATAAGCCGATTCGGAAATGCCCCACGGCACGCCGCGCTCGGCTCCGTATTCGATTTGACGGCGCACCACCAATTGGTATGTCTGTGTGAGCAAGCTTCCCGGCGGCGTGCGCATCACGAGATCGGGCATCAGATACTCAAACATCGAGCCTGACCATGAGAGCAGCGCAGAGCCGCGTCCCACGGGTGTGAGCGCGCGTCCCAGGCGGAACCAGTGCGATGGCGGAACTTCTCCCTTGGCGATGGCAACGAAGCTCGTTAAGCGCGCTTCTGAAGCCAGCAAGTCATAGCAGCTGGGATCCAAGGTTCCATCGGTGACGCGATAGCCGATCGAGAAAAGTTTGCGCGTATCGTCGAACAGAAAGCCGAACTCCATGGCGTGGAAAATACGCTCCGCCGTTTGCGCAATCGTCGAAAGGCGGCGAATCAGTGAATCGGCGTCGACGGCCGAAAGCATGAGTGCGGCAGCGAGCACGTCGATGCGCGCGATCGCGTCCGCATTTTCCGCGGAGCGATCGACGAGACGGCTGCGCAAGGCGGCGAGCTCGTCGAGAGCGGAGCTGAGCCGGCCCGGCGCATCGGCGAGCTTGGGAACGTGACCAAGGAATGGTTCGATCGCGACCCATTCAGGCGCATGCTCTCTGCGGAGCTGCGCCATCCGGGCCACCTGTTTTGGATCCAGCCGAAGCCACGGAATCAGAATTTCCGCGTCGCGCGTGTGGCTTTCAACCGCGATGTTCAGCGCGGCGGACCACGCGCTTAGTTCAGAATCGGCGGCGTTGCCGCGTTCCTGCACCAGTGCTTGCGCGATGTCCGCCACGGTTCGCGCCTGCGCTTTCCATTCGACGAAGCGAATCGCCCAACCGATGGCATCGACAGGCACCGAATCGAACAAAGCCGCCAGCGCGTCAACGGCATTGGCCAAGTGCTTTCGCGTGACGATGTGCGTGCGCGGCGCGTCGGCCATGCCGGCCAGCGCCTCGCGCAATAGCCGGATCGAATCGTCCATTCCATCCAGAATTTGATGTCCCAGCGTTGATTTTTCCGCCATCTCTCGCGAAGCGTTTGCAAGCGTCAGCAAGTGCCCGGCGAGATTTCCGCTGTCCACGCTGGAAACGTAGCGCGGTTCGAGAGGATGAAGGTCGCTGGTGTCATACCAGTTGTAAAGATGGCCGCGGAACAGCTCCATCCGGCCCATGGTCGCGAGCGTAGCCTCCAGCCGATCAGAGGCCGACAGCGCGCCGATCCATCCGAAATCCCGCGCGGCAACGGTGGAAAGCAGATATAGCCCGATATTTGTCGGCGAAGTTCGACGGGCCAGAACCGGCCGGGGCGTTTCCTGAAAATTGTCGGGAGGAAGCGCATTGTCGGCCGGTGTGACAAAAACTTCAAAGAAGCGCCACGTGCGCCGCGAAATCGACCGCAAGCCGAGCGTCTCAGCCGGCGAAAGCAGCCGCAATCCGTGAAACCGCGGCGGCAAGCTGATCCACCGCGCCACCGCCGGCGCCGCGATCCAGGCGACAAGAAACGGAATCGCGTCGATCAGCGCATGGTGAGCATGGTGTCGCTTTGTGGCGACGACGGCCACGCCAGCGGCTACGGCCACAAGAACTCCCGGCGCCATGCGCCTGTAGGTGGCGGTCAATCTGGAATCGGTCTGCCGTTTGGCCTGTGCCGCCGTCACCCATTCCAGCAGGTTTTTGCGCGTGATCAGTAGACGCACGAGCGTGCGCAGAATCGCGTCGGACATAAGCCAGGCTTGGTAGGCCAGAAACGTCAACGTCAAACCGATTTGCGACGCGCCGAGCGTCAGATCGTTCAGCACAGCGCGGTAATGGCTTCGCTTGGAGATGCCTTTCCGGCGTGACTGCACACCCAGAAGAAATGGCAGAAGGGCGGGAACCGCGATTGTCGTGAGTACAAATCGCGTCCACATCCACGGCGACGCCGACGGCACCAGCCAGGACGCGAGCAACGTCAAGAAAACCGCGGGCGCGGACAGCGTGCGGCGCAGATTGTCGATCATCTTCCATTGGCCGATCGCCGGAATGATGATGCGATCTCTATTGCCCGTTACTGCGCGCGGGCGCCCGAAAATCCAGGGCAGAAGTTGCCAGTCTCCGCGCGCCCAGCGATTCTGGCGCGCGGCAACGGCTTGGTAACGCGAAGGGAACTCTTCAAACAGTTCGATATCGGTGGCCAGTGCGACGCGGGCAAAGATGCCCTCGAAAAGATCGTGGCTCAGGAGCGCGTTGTCGGGAACTTTACCGGCGAGTGCGGCCTCGAACGCGTCGAGATCGTAAATGCCTTTGCCGGTGTAGGAGCCTTCGCGGAAAAGGTCCTGGTAAACGTCGGAGACAGCGGCGGAATATGGATCGATGCCCCCTGGCCCGGAAAATATTTTCTGCGTGAGCGAGCCTTCGCGATCGATCGGCAGCGAAGGCGTGATGCGCGGCTGCACGATCGCATAGCCTTCCACCACGCGGCCATCGGCCGCGCTGAATCGCGGTCGATTGAGCGCATGTGCCATCGTTCCGACAAGGCGTACGGCCGCGCCGCGCGGCATGCGCGTGTCCGCATCAAGGGTGATTACGTAGCGGACACCAGCGGGCGGAGTAAGGATGCGCCCTCCGGCGCGAATGAACGTCGTGCTTTCGACCCCGCGAAGGAGTTGATTGAGCTCGTGCAGTTTCCCCCGTTTGCGCTCCCAGCCCATCCATTTACCTTCGCTCGCATTCCAAACGCGCTTTCGATGAAAAACGAAAAAGCGATCTTCGCCGCTGGGAGCGGGCCCATAGCGTTTGTTCAGTAGCGCGATGCCGTCCACGGCAGCGATTAACAGATCGTCGTCACCCGGTACTTTTTCCGTGGGCGCGTCAGTCCAATCCGAGAGCAGCGCGAAGCGCACGTCTCCATCCGGATTTCCGAGGTAATGAACTTCCAAGCTCTCGACCAACTGGGCCACTTCGGCTGTATTGGTCAGCAACGTGGGCATCACGACGATGGTTCGCAACGTTTCGGGAATGCCGTTGCGCAATTCCAATCGCGGCAACCTTCGCGGTCCGAGCAGGCCTGCCACAGAGCGGTTGATCAGCGCGACCGCCAGATCCGATGCGGGCACGGCGGCCAGGATGCTCATTAGCACCAGCGCCGCTGCGCTCATGCCGGTTTCCCGGGAATGCGCCAGCGGTAATGCCAGGATCATCGCGGTAACGGCGATGATGGTTCCAAGGTAGCCGGGCACCGCGGCTCGGACGTAGGCGCGCAACAGACGGTGCTTCCAGCCTGCGCGGAATCCGAGTTCGCGCTCGAAGGCGGGGCGTCCTTGCGAAATCAAATAGTAGCCGGGGTCGGCGCGGCGATTCGGACCCGCGTTTCCGCCATTCAGAGGGACTTCGTGCGGGTCGGGGCCAGCTTCCTTGGTGAGCGCAACCACGCGTCTGGCAACTTCCAATTCCGGATGCCGCGAACCGCGCGAGAGATTTTCGATGGCATGGCGGTAGTCGTCGCGCGTGGAAAAATCCATCTCGGCGAAGTGCGTGCCGGCGCACAGAATTTCGTCGACCAGGCTCACGCTCTCAAAGAAATTTTGCCAATCGAACGCCGAAATCGAGCGCATGCTGGTGATGATGTTGCGCACGGACACGCTCATCGCACCTTGTTCCTGATGCTCGGCGCGAACAAGGTCCTCGGTGGTAGTGCCGGCCGCGGTCAAGCGCTGCTCCAGCCACAGCAGCACTGGCCGAACATTCGGATCGAGATCGCGCAGTCGCTGCACGAGCTGCACAGCGAAAGCGCGCTCAAGCGGAGCTTTCTCAAATCTCTGGAGTGCCGGAAGATTCGCCGCCGGTTGACCGGGGCGCAGCAAGCGATCGGCGAGAGCGTCGGCTTCCGCACGCGCGGCGCGGCTGCGGACGATGCGCTCCGCGATCCTGCGCAGATTTTCCACCAGCACCACGCGAAGCGTGATGGCCATGGCCCAAAGTTCGCCGATGGTGAGCGGTTGAACCCGCTGATACGCCACCACGAAACGTCGTAGCGCTTCAGGGTCGAATCGGCTGTCGGTGTGCGCCACAAACGCCCAGGCCAGACCGTACACGCGCGGATAGCCTTCCAGATGACCGCCCGCGAGTTTGGGCAGCTTGCGGTAGTAACCCACCGGCAAATCTTCCTGAATTTCGCGAAGCTGTTCGTCAACGATGTGGAAATTGTCGACCAGCCATTCCGCGGCGGGTGTGATCGAGTGGTCGGCCTGAATCGCGCGGGCGATCGCGCGATACGAATCCAGCAGCACCCGGCCGTTCGCAACCACGCGAGGAATCAGCGGCCGTCCCCGGCTCGATTCGCTGGTGACGGCTTGCGCCGCCGCAAGGCTCTCGGCGTGCTGTTCCAGTCGCTCGAGGCTGAACAGTTCCGCGCGGATCGGCTCTTCCGGTTCGGGAAGAATGATGCTCAGTGGTTGAGTTTTACTCATGAGCGAAAGAGCGGGGGTCGCGAGGCGCGGATTTTTCCGAGGCGCAACGATCCTTCTCCAGGAACAAAATGGCCGTCCATGCCAATTGGAAACCGGCTTCAGCAGAGCCGTGCAGCGGGCGATCCGGAGCGGCGGCGAAACTGCGCGCGAATCCGATGCCTGGCGCGCCTATCTCCAACACCGAGGCGCGCGATCACGGGGAAACTTGGCAGGCGCTCGAACACGCCTCCGTGCAGCCGCCGCGTTTGCAAGCAGCGGCATTTCCCCGCGCTTACTTACACTTCCTTAGATGTCGGCGATCGGAACTTCGGTCGTTAGCATCCGTGAAACGATGAACGCGGTGCTGTCGCGCGCGAGACAGGCGGCCCGACGAGCACCGTGCCCCGCGCAAATCGGGGTGAGTCTGTAACGCCAACCTCAATCATAGCACCGATATCGCAGCCGTTCGCTCCGAACGGATCGCGATTTCGTTCGTGCGAGCCGCGAAGCGTCACTTCCAGGAAATCGACTGGGGTAATTGGGGAACGCTCGAGGAACCCCCGGCCGGAATCGCAGCAGGTCCGGCCGGGGAGCGGCGTTCGTACGCGTTATTTCTAGCGTCTGTTTGCGTCTCTGGCCGCTTCGCTCAGTTCGTGGCTCGCTTGATCCAGTAAATCCCTGGCTTTTTCCGCATGGTGTTGCATGTCCCAATCGTTTGCATGTTGCGCTTCCATCACCTTATCCCACGCCTGACCCACCAGACGTTGTGCCTCAGCGAGATTCGGATGGCGGCTGGGATTGATATCTTGCGTGGGCCGATTCTGCGCATACACAACCCCCACGCAGAGAAGCGCCAGAACAAAAAGAGCTCGAAGCGATGCCGTCGCTTTCATGATTTTTCCTCCCTAAAGTTTGTCAGGCAGATTTGTGAAGTTCGGGCCGGAATCGGCCGGAACTATACATCCGCTCCGCTGGGCGTGCAATGGTCGGCGCCCATGGATTGTTTCACCCCGAATATTCGCCCCGCGGCCTGTCATCCCCCCTCTACCCGTCAGCATGGAAAAGTGTGCAAAAACGAACAGTATTGGGGGTCGGCCTCGGCATTAAATATAGCCTTGATGCCGGGAGTCCGGTACGTATGGCGTCGAACAGTCCCCGGGCGGGCACCCCACTCCCAAGCTTATCGGGGCAAGAGCAAGACGCAGCCCGCGTTGTGGCGACGAACGACCGTATCGGCCCCCGGCGTCACCGAGTGATGGAGCACTACTGGGGCGCTTTTTCTGCGAGGAAAAGCTTCTAGGACGAGCGATTCTTCGAATGTTGTGCGCGCGATCGCGTGCAGCATAAGCCCGCGACTAAATTCCTCTGTTCCGTTTTGAAACGCTCGAAAAAAAATTACTTCCGCGCCGCAATTTACATACTACCTTAATAACTTGCGGCAATCTTCATACCGCGCACGTTGGCGAGGACGATCGGCCTCGAGGGAACGGTTCGCCGCATGCTACGAACGTCCATGGCATTAACACATATCGCATTGAAGCGCGACCGGCGGGGCTCCTCGAAAAGTGGAATGGCCCTGCTCCGGCGCCCCGTTCTGCGCCTGCTTTTTGTTGACGACGATTCCGCCGAGGTCGAGCGGTGCCTGAACGAGCTTGAGCACACGCAATCCCTGATCGATTCCGACATGGTTTCAACCGCGAAGCAATTTGCCGAACACTTGGACGCCAACAGCTACGACGTGATTCTGGCGAGATACCCGCTTCCCGATTGGTGGGACACTCAGATAAACGAATCGCTCGAAGGTAGGGAAAAACAGATTCCCGTTATATACCTGACGGGAACTCTGGGCCGCGAACAAGTAGCTGAACTTGTGACGGCCGGCGCGGCCGAGTGCATCGAGATTGAAAACGCCAGTCACCTTCCCATCGCCATTCGCCGGGCATTGGGCGAAAAGGAGCTCCGCGGACAGCGCGATCGAGCCGAAAAGAAGCTACGTCATTCCGAGGCTCACTACCGCGCGCTGGTAGGTAACCTGACCTATGGAATGTGCCGTTGCACCACGGACGGGAGTTTTGTGGACGTGAATCAGGCTCTGATCACCATGCTTGGCTATCCGTCGAGGGATGATCTCCTCAACGTGAACCTGACGCGAGAGGTTATCCGCGATTCCGCCAAGCTCAAGCAGTTGCTGGGGCATTATGGCCAGGAGGACCGCCCCGACATTCTCGAAATCGATTGGATGAAAAAAGACGGCACGATGCTCAAGGTCCGTTTGAGCGGCCGCGAAGTCAAAAGCGCGCAACGCAAAAAAGATGGATTCGAGATCATCGTCGAGGATGTGACCAAGCAGCGCGAGCTCGAGAATCACTTGCGCCAGCAAGCCGCCAAGGATTCCCTGACGGGCCTTGCGAATTACCGGCAGCTTGTGGATGTGCTTGACAGCGAGATCAAGCGATCAAAACGTACGAAGCGCGAATTTGCCTTGCTGCTGTTCGATCTCGATCACTTGAAAAAAATCAACGACCGATATGGCCACCTGACGGGAAGCCATGCGCTGTGCCGCTTGGCCGATGCGCTCTCCATGGGTTGCCGCGATATCGATACCGCGGCGCGGTTCGGAGGCGACGAGTTCGCCCTTGTTTTGCCGGAGACCGAAACCGACGCGGCCCAATTGGTGACGGATCGCATTCGCCATAGCTTCGCGAACGACGGCGGAGATCCGAAACTCTCCGTCAGCGCGGGCATCGCCGGCTATCCGAAGGACGGAGAAACGATTGAAAGTTTGTTAGCGGCGGCCGATGTCGCGCTGTATGCGATGAAGGGCAGAGATCACCGTCCGCGCCTGCCTCTCGCTCGAATGCAGCAGACCAGCCCGCATGTTGCGTAAGCGTTGAAATGGGAGCTTCCGGATGCGGCGCTGAGTCTCCGAGGATCGGCACAGCTTGGCCCGGCGCCTTGGTCTCGTCTACTGCGCCGGTTTCCAGCAAACCAGAAACGCATCGAGGTCGCGCACTACGCCCGGATCGAGCTTAACCGCCAGTTCCTGGTAATGCGCGTCGCCATACTTCACGCTGGCCACCAGCAGCAGCGGTGTGAATTCGTGAACGTCATAGTCCACGATCTGCGCGTTCGGCCATTTCTTCTCGCCACTCGCGTAAGGCACAAGATAATCGAGAGCCTTGCGAATGCTGCCTCCGTCCGGCGCCTGATATGTCCACAAATCGACGCCGGCCCCATCGCCCAGGCGCGCCAGCTCGAACAAGCCGTCAAGATTCATCGTGCTGTATCCCAGTGATTTCGTGCGTACAAGCTCGAGCGGCTGCTCGCCGTCCGGTTTGATCTGCACGCCAATGCGTTTCGTGCGCGCGTCGCCCAGCACCTGCTTCGCGAAATCGGTGTCGCCGACGAATAGCGCGAACGTCACCACCTGCACGTCGTAATACGTTCCGTGATTGTTCTGCGCCGCGGCCTCGTCCTTGCCGTTGCCGCTGGTGCGCATCCAATCGAGGAATTTCGCGAACCAATCGTGCAGCCCCGCCTGATCGTCATCCGTCCAGGCTTTCGATCCGGCCAGCAAGCCGACCGCATCGCACACGCGGCCCAAGCCGCGCGTTTCGATCAAGCCTGTGCCGCGCCCCTCATTCACGCCGCGAACCGCCTGTGCGTACTGCAAATTCGGATTCATGCGCGTCGCCGGGTCCAGGAACCATGCGCGCAGCAAAAGCTCCGCGTGCGTTGCATACGCCTCGTTGCGAAACAGATAGTAGGCCAGCGCCAGATCGTAGGTTGACGAAACCAACGTGTCGAAAGTTTGGTGATCGGGAATCTTGTGAATTTCGGGATTCGTTTGGCCGTCGCGGCGGATGTAGGGCAGCCCGTCCGGCTTCGATGGATCGGGCCACCAGTAAGGCGCCAGCGTCATGTAATCGTGCTTGTCGCCGCTCGGCGGCGTCATCTCCTTGATCGTCACGCTCAGCGGCGCCTGCGCCAGCGCATGATCGGCGTCGGCCCGCAATTGGTCCAGCGCGGGATCCGTGAAGCGGCCGGTGGCGATGCGATTGCTCAACTCGGCCAGCGTCGCGGCCGGCACGCGAAAAACGCGCGGCGCGGTCG
>JBAQYV010000061.1:0-10777 GCA_049790315.1 Candidatus Acidiferrales bacterium
CCCGGTCCGGGATTGGTCACCACTACGGCGTAAGTCCCTGCGCTGGCTTGATCCGCCGCGCTCAACGTGATTGTCAGTTGCGTCGAGCTTACAAATGTAGGGGCGTGACTTGCAGCGTTGTACGTCACCGTCGAAGTGGGCAGGAAATTTGCTCCATTCAACATCAATGTCTGTGCACTCGCCCCCGCGGTTCCGGAAGGCGGCGACAGGCTCGAGAGGATCGGCTGCGGGTTATCTACCGCAAAATTCAGAGACGCTGACGTCCCCCCGCCGGGCGCCGAGTTCGTAACCACTACCGCGTAGCTTCCCACCGTCGATTGATCCGCCGCGCTCAACGTGATCGTCAGCTGCGTCGGACTCACGAATGTCGCTGTGTGACCTGCTCCGTTATAGGTGACAGCCGAATTCGCGACGAAGCCCGTGCCATTCAACGTCAGGATCTGCATATTCGCTCCGGCCAAGGCCGAACTTGGCGATATGCTAATCAGATCGGGTTGAGGATTATTAACTGCAAAATTAACTACACCCGATGTGCCTCCACCTGGCCCTGGGTTCGTGACAATTACCGCGTACGTTCCTGCCGTTGCCTGATCAGTTGCGCTCAGAGTTATCGTCAACTGCGTCGAGCTCACGAATATCGCGGCGTGCCCGACCCCGTTGTACGTTACCGTCGATCCCGAAATGAAACTGGTCCCGCTCAGGGTCAACGCTTGAGCGCCGGTACCGGCGACCGCCGAAGATGGTGACAAGCTTGTCAGATTCGGCTGCGGATTGTTGGCAGCAACGATAAAGTCGAGAGGGGCCGACGCTCCCCCGCCCGGCCCCGGATTCGTAACCACCACCGCGTAACTTCCGGCCGTCGCTTGGTCCGCAGCGCTCAGCATAATCGTCAACTCGGTCGAACTGATGAGCATCGCCGGGTGCGCTGAACCGTTATAAGTAACCGTAGAACCGGCGACGAAACCGGTGCCATTCAATGCCAACGTCTGCGGGCCCGTGCCAGCGTTGGTCGAAGAGGGCGACAAGGTCGTAAGGCTCGGCTGCGGATTGTTAACTGTAAAGTTAATCAATCCTGACATTCCCCCGCCTGGCCCCGGGTTCGTGACAACCACGGCGTAACTTCCTGCTGCGGCCTGATCGGCCGCGCTCAACATGATCGTCAACTGCGTTGAGCTGACGAATGCCGCAGCATGGCCAACGCCGCTGTACGTTACAGTCGATCCCGAAATAAAATTCGTCCCAGTCAGCGTTACCGTCTGCGAGACTGTTCCCGCCACTGCGGACGACGGTGAGAGACTCGTGAGGTTTGGCAACGGATTATTAACAGTAACAGTGAAGTTCACTTGGCCCGACACTCCCCCGCCTGGTCCCGGGTTCGTGACAACCACGGCGTAATTTCCCGCGGTAGCTTGGTCCGCCGCGCTCAGGACGATCGTCAACTGCGTCGGGTTCACAAATGTCGCTGCGTGCGGCACGCCGTTGTACGTCACCGTCGATCCCGCTATGAAACTCGTTCCGTCCAGCGTCAACGTCTGCGCTTCCGCTCCGGCGATTGCTGAAGACGGCAACAGACTTGTCAGGGTTGGCTGCGGATTATTGGCAGCGACAGTAAAATCGAGAGGAGCCGAGGCTCCTCCGCCCGGCGGCGGATTCGTAACTACGACGGCGTAGCTTCCTGCAATTGCTTGATCCGCCGCGCTCACGATGATAGTCAACTGCGTGGAGCTGACAAGCGTCGCGGCGTGTCCGACCCCGTTGTACGTCACCGTCGATCCCGATACAAAATCCGTCCCGATCAGTGTTAGCGTCTCTGAGCCAGCTCCTGCAATCGCCGAAGCAGGCGACAAAGCCGTAAGGCTTGGCACAGAATTATTGTTTGGTGCAGCGGCTGGCGCATCCGCGTCGCCTGCGGAACGCGCCGCCCCCACGCAAGCCGTACACAGAAGCGCGACGAGAATACAGACAACAGCTAAACTAGCCGTACTCGCGCGCCAGGATTCTGGAGTTGTGGGTCTCATAAGTCAGACTGCGGTTGCCCCTCTCGCCCCACTCCGTGGGCCGCTGCTGTGTCGTCCAAGCCCTGGGTTTCTCCCCAGCTGCAATGCCCTCGTGATAGCATCTAGGAACGCAAACGTTACCAGGCGCGGCCTTGTCGCGCTTCGTCATTTCGAGGTAGCTTGTCTCTTGTCGCCCGCGTCATAAATGCCCTTGGGTAGAACTCCCGAGGTATTCACGCATCGCTCGCTGGGGCGCTTGCCGAGCAAAAAATGAGGATCACGAGCCTGCTGACTCGGCGCAGGTGCCGCCGGCCACCCGAGACCTAGCAACCGAGAATAGGACTAGCCAAAACGTGCATTTCAAGCGAGGCCCTTGATCCTTTCGACGGCAGCCAGCCTTGGACGAGGACGCGTTCCCGCTCAGATTCGCATGGCAATTACGGGCACTTTCGAGGCCATGGTACCGACGTACTGGATTGGCCATAACATTCTGTCCCAGATGGACTTAGCTGATCATTCTGGCCCCCTGCGCCGTTATGGAACGCAAAATCTTGCAGCATAAAGCGACAAGCGGTTCGGAGCTCGCCCGGCGGGCGGGGTACCGAACCCAACTGACCGGCTGCTCATCACGCTGTAGCTGGGCGATGTCCAGTGCTCAGAGGGGGATCATATGAATTCCGGTCGATTTACCGGGACGCGCTTCTACGAGGGAGTGGCGCTCTCTCTAGGAGATCCGAAGCTCGCTTGGACGCGACCGGTGGCCAAGAGGAGCCAATAGGTTGGCCAATCGTGGCAAGAGTTTTCACTTACTAAGTCACGGCGTTCCGAACTGCGGGCTCCCCCAGACCACCGAGTGTCTCCCCAGTTTTCTAAGTGTATATTTTTCATATGTATACAGAATACGCACCGTAGTGGAACGTGGGTGCTCGGGCTGTTGAGTGTGGCAGACGGGTTGCGAGAGATTCTACAGGTAGATGTTCTTTTAATGGCGGTAGCCTACGTGGTGATAGCAGTCCACATAGATCGAGATACCAGCTTTTGGGTGAGGCCACGTCTGACGGGAGCAATTGGGTCGCGATGAACCTCGAGCCAGATAATCAAAGGTGGTTTGCCCTTCAGGTCAGGACACGCTGGGAGAGTTCCACAGCGCTGTTGCTTTCCGGGAAGGGCTATCAAACTCTTCTTCCGACCTATAGGACGAAGAAGCGCTGGAACGGCAGGCTCCGGGAGGCGACTGCTGCCCTGTTCCCAGGCTACGTATTCTGCCAATTTGATGCCCAGAAACGCTTGCCCGTTCTTGTTACGCCCGGGGTGATTGCGGTTGTCGGCTGTGGCCGAATCCCATTGGCGGTCGATGCAGGCGAAATCGCCGCCATTCAGACAGTTGTTTCATCCGGATGTCAAGCAGAACCGTGGCCCTACCTTGAGGTAGGGCAGAGAGTTCGGATTGACAGCGATGCGTTGCAGGGGCTGGAAGGGATTCTGGTCAACTTCAAGGGTAATCATCGCATTGTCGTCTCGGTCTCGCTGCTTCGGCGCTCGGTAGCATTGGAAATTGACCGATCTTCCGTCCGCCCGGTGGTTGCGGCACGGCCCGCTAGTGTGGAGCCGATCACGGCTCACGCATTGATGCAGCGAGTAATTGCGTAGGCCGATGTTCGGTCGTAGTGCGGTTTCACAGTTAGCGAGGCCGGTACACAAATTTGTGCGTGGCTCGAAAGCTGGTCCGCGCCGAAAGTTTAGGTCAGGCAAACTGAATGGGAAACGGTAATTTGGAAATTACACCGCTCGGCCAGCAAACGTCTCGGCCAACAAATGGAAGCAAGGCGAACTTGCGCTTTGCGCCCGTGCCGGCCGAAAGGGAAGTCGTCCTGAAAGAAGACGCTTTCCATTCAATGCTGACGCTCGAGCGCCGAAGAGCGGAGCGTTCTGGGAAGCCTTTTGTCCTAATGTTGGTCGACGCCCACGCGGTGCAAAAAAGTAAGAATGACAACGGCGCCAAATTCATCGAGCGGCTCACGCGAGTTGTCTCTAGCGCAACGAGGGGGACCGACATCTTGGGCTGGTACCAAGATAATGTCATTCTCGCTGTGATTTTCACCGAAATTAACCTGGAAACAAAGAGCCTGGTCACGGAAATCCTGCACTCCAAAGTTGCCATGGCTCTGCGAAATAATCTCGATCAGAAAATCGCAGCGGATCTCGTGGTCACGTTCCACCTTTTCCCGGAAACTTGGGACAGCGACCTGCCCGATCGAGTGGCCGATATCAAGCTTTACCCAGATATATCTCGAAAAGCATCCAAGAAAAAGTTCTCGATGGGCATTAAACGCGTGATTGACATTATTGGCAGTGCACTGATGCTGATTGCACTCGCCCCGGTTCTGGCGATCATTGCTATCGCTATCAAGCTGACGTCCAAGGGACCGATTCTCTTCAAGCAGGAACGCCTCGGCCAGTTCGGAGCAAGTTTCAACTGTCTGAAGTTTCGTACGATGTACTCGGACAATGACCCGAAGATGCATCGTGAATTCGTCCAACAGTTCATCGCCGGAAAGACGGAGAACGAAAGCTCAAGTGAAACCGTACGTACCGTGTACAAAATCACGAACGACCCGCGCGTCACCGCAATTGGCGGTTGGCTGCGCAAGACGAGCCTAGACGAGTTCCCACAGTTTTGGAATGTTCTGCGAGGCGAAATGTCTTTGGTCGGCCCGAGGCCTCCGCTACCTTACGAATTCGAGGTCTACGATTTCTGGCACCGGCGCAGAATCCTCGAATCAAGGCCAGGCGTCACGGGATTGTGGCAGGTGAGCGGCAGGAGCCGCACTTGTTTCGATGACATGGTCCGCTTGGATTTGCAGTACTCCGAGAGCTGGTCGCTGTGGCTAGATTTTAAGATCCTTATGGCCACGCCACGCGCGGTTTTCATTGGTGACGGTGCGTTGTAGGTATCAAGGACCGCACCGCGTTCCCATAATCTGACATTCGAAATCCCGGAGTTTGTTTTTCCTTCTGAGCTATTCTCAAATGCCGTTTGGGTCTTTGTCCTGAGGCGACCCACGACGGTCCGAACGCGCAACGGCCATCAACCCATTCCAAGCGTTGGATGTGCTCCATTCAACCTTGCTCCGCAGATAACAGAGGATACCCATGATTCGAGTTGGCGTGATTGGTTACGGATATTGGGGACCCAATATCGTCCGCAACTTACAGGGACTTGATTCCGCACAAGCAGCCATGGTTTGCGACAGGAGTCCGGCGGCCTTGGCCCGACTAAAGAAGGCCTATCCGAACGTTAAGGCAGTTTCGGACCCTAACGAGATTCTGCGATCGCCCGACATTGATGCGGTCGCGGTGATCACTCCCGTCTGGACTCACTACGAACTGGCCAAGGCGGCACTCGAAAACGGAAAACATGTCTTCATCGAGAAGCCATTCACTTCGACTTCCGAACAAGCGGAGGAACTCATTGAATTGGCTGCTCGGAAGAATCTGACGATCATGGTGGACTATACGTTCCTGTTCACGGGTGCGGTCCGCAAAATCCGCGAACTGAACGATAGCGGCTCCCTGGGAGACCTGTATTACTACGACTCACTGCGAATAAACCTCGGGCTCTTTCAGCACGATGTCAGTGTGATCTGGGATCTTGCCCCACACGATCTCTCGATCATGGACCATCTGATTCAGAGCGAACCCGAGGCCGTCGTCGCCACTGGCGAGAAGCATCTGAACGGCGTGGAGGACGTCGCGTTCATGACGCTTTATTTTCCTCGAGGAGTCATTGCGCACATTAACGTGAACTGGCTTTCGCCTGTGAAGATTCGGACGACATTGATCGGCGGCCAGAAAAAGATGATTGTGTGGAACGATCTCGTGGCAGACGAAAAGGTTCGTGTGTACGACAAGGGCGCGATGATGAATATGGGAGACGGAATTCGTTATCCGACCGTCAGCTACCGATCTGGAGATATGTGGGCACCGCAAATTGATCACTTGGAAGCATTAAGCGTCGAATTGGAATACTTCGTCGACTGTATTGAGCATCGCAAGATGCCGTTTAATGGCGGCCAGGCCGGCCTTCGCGTCGTACGAATGCTGGAAGCGGCCGAAGCGTCCATTCAGAAGAGAGGAGAATTGGTACGCCTGTGAACGAATTCTGCTCAATTGCGCCAAACGTAAAGCTGGGCAATGACGTCAAGCTTTCAAAGTTCATAAATCTATATGGCTGTGAGATTGGCGACGAGACCAAAATTGGCGCGTTTGTCGAAATTCAAAAAAATGCCAGCGTCGGCCGGCGCTGTAAGATTTCGAGCCACACTTTTGTCTGCGAGGGTGTCACCATAGAGGACAATGTGTTTGTCGGGCACAGCGTGACATTCATCAACGATTCTTACCCTCGCGCGACCGCAGCAGACGGAGAACTCCAATCCGAGAAGGATTGGCGCGTTGAAAAAACCGTGGTCAAACGCGGTGCTTCGATTGGATCAGGATCAACAATCTTATCGAACGTGGTGATCGGCGAGAATGCGATCGTTGGCGCGGGTAGCGTCGTAACGCGCGACGTACCCGCCAATGTGATCGTGGTTGGCAACCCCGCGAAAGTCTTACGTTCCGTTCATTCCCCTTCAAAGGTGAAAGCATGACACAGAATGCAAAAGTGCCTTTCGTAGACCTAGTGACTCTGCACCAGGAGCTTAAGACCGAGTTGCTGGAAGTCTGTAAGCGAGTAATCGAGACAGCGGGCTTTATCGGCGGCCCGGAAGTAGAGGGTTTCGAGAAAGAATTTGCGCAGTTCTGCGACACAAAATTCTGCGTCGGCGTGAGTAGCGGGACCGATGCGCTACGGTTCGCATTAATGGCTGCGGGAGTCCGTTCCGGCGATATCGTCCTGACCGTGCCTCTCACCTTCATCGCCACCACGGAAGCAATTTCGCAGGCGGGTGCGCGCTTGGATTTTGTCGACATCGACGAGCGCACCTACACGATGGACCCCGACAAGCTGCGGGAATATCTCGAGACCAAGTGCGTTTTGGACAAGAGCACAGGCCGTCACGTCCACAAGACTCTGAAGAGACCGGTGACAGCAGTCGTTCCGGTTCATCTCTACGGCCAAATGGCAGACATGGACCCCATCCTTGAGCTTGCGGCGCGCTACAAGTTAGTGGTCATAGAGGACGCGTGCCAGGCGCACGGAGCGGAGTATTTTTCCAAGAAACAGAATCGCTGGTTCAAAGCCGGATCAATGGGCCGGGCCGCTGCATTCAGCTTTTATCCCGGGAAAAATCTCGGAGCTTGCGGCGAAGGTGGCGCCACAACTACAAACGATGAGGAATTGGCGCGCAAATGCGTGATGTTGCGAGACCACGGATCAATCAAGAAGTATTACCACGACGTTGAAGGCTATAACGGGCGTCTCGATTCGATTCAGGCTGGAATCCTGCGCGTCAAGCTGCGACACCTGGCGCGTTGGAACACAGAGCGCGTCGAGTGCGCGCAGCGCTACAACGAGTTGCTGGCTCCGCTATCCGGGTTTATGACGCTTCCGTCTCAACCATCATGGTCCAAACCTGTCTACCACCTTTACGTGGTTCGCGCCCAGAACCGCGATGATCTTCAGAAGCACCTGAATGATTGCGGCGTGGGAACCGGGATTCACTACCCCATTCCTGTGCACCAGCAGACGGCGTACGCGACATTTGGTTGGAAGAAGGGCGACTTTCCGAAGTCAGAGGACGCTGCGTCGCAGATATTGTCGTTGCCGATGTTTGCGGGACTGAATGCCAACCAACAAAAACTAGTATCGGAAACTATTTCTCAGTTCGCCGCTTCTTACTCCACTCGGTAGCTGCGCCAGCACTTTGACCATGCCTCGCGGGAATCAATCCGCGGCGCAAACGAGATCGGGTTTGTATCGAATCTAAAGATTCAGTCCTTCCGTACAGTGACTTCGTCGCAACTAAATTCGGAGAGCGCCATGACGTCGCAAACGGTCGTCGAGGGCAACTCAATTCGCGAGCGCGTCGATTTTCGCGTTGACCGACCTTCACAACCCAATATTCCAGCGCTCAATTCCCTTGCACTCGGTTCACTGCTTTCGCTATTTAACGAGAAGGAAAAGCTATTCTCCGAAAGCATCAGTTTGTCGAGTGCAGGACTTCGCCGCGGCAGAACTTCTCGAAAGCTCACCGCGATTGCACTTTTGGGACTTCAGCGCCTTCAGGCGTCTGGCGCGAGGCATCCGTTTGACCTCGCACCAATCCAAGACGCTGTCTGGCAAGATCGCAGATGGATCAAGAGCATTGAGGATTTGGGCTTGCTAACTTGGTTCACCGCTGCGTGTCGCCCCGAGCGTTTGGGTAGCCTGTTTCACGATTATGACTTTGGCAGGGCGATTGCCGCCTATCCGGATGCACGGGACGGACGGACCACCGGCCTCGCATGGTTCCTGGCGGGAATCGCACATGCTCGAATCGTCTGCCCGAACACGGCTCTCGATTTGACTGACATCGCGGTAGAGACGTACCACTTGCTTGAGGACAATCAAGGCGAGGGTGGAATCTTTGGGCACGCGGCCTTTCCCAGATTTCTTCCGCGAGCTCTACAAAACCGCGTTGGAACGTTCGCCGACCAGATTTACGCGATCTACGCGCTTGCGACTTTCGCGCGCGCGTTTCAAATCGAAGAGCCACTCGGACCCGCGCTGGGCTGTGCTAACTCGATTCGTGCGCTTCAAGGCGAGCTTGGTCAATGGTGGTTTCTTTACGACAAGTGCTCGGGCCGGGTCGTGAATCGGTATCCGGTGTTCTCCGCGCACCAGAATGGGCTAGCGCCTCTTGGGTTGCTTACCGTTGGGGAGTCGACCGGTCAAAGCTTTCAGGAATCAGTATATAAAGGATTGGCCTGGGTCAACGGAGCGAATGAACTCGGGACTGACCTTCGCGATCTGGATCGACGTTTGATTTGGAATTCGATCGGCGCGAACAGACGAAGTCCGAATTTCTGGGAAGCGGCGCTCAGTTTGATGAACATTTCACGTGAGCCCCGCGCACAAAAACTCACAGTTCGATGCCAGGCCCGACCCGATCACTTCGGGTGGTTGCTCTACGCCTTTGGTAGCAGCGGGTTACCGAAAGCGATGACGGCTTCCGCCGCGGCCAGGACACGCTGAATGACGCCTGAACTCAGCGAACTGACAGACCAAGGGCGCCGTTTGCCCAAGTTGCTCGAATTTGTTGCATAGCGCCTAATCCATTGATTGCTATGCACTTACGTATGCAGTATCGTGACGTCAATGGCGGTAGCTTGCCCGGTCGGAGTTGGCCAGGCGACGCCTAAGGCGCCATCGGAAGTTCTGCCCGTTCGCGGTGTGATCGATGCTTAATCGGTGCAATCAATACCTAACTGAGGAGGCCTGGAAGTGAGCGAAGACTGCGTAGTTGTCGTAGGACTCGGAGAGGTGGGCCGGCCCCTCCTACAACTTCTCTCGGGACATTATAGAGTCATCGGTGTGGATATCACGCCACCTTCCGCGCCGATCGGAAAAGTCGACGTTTTGCACATATGTTACCCGTTCGAGATCAAAGATTTCGTAGGCGTCACCGCCGGTTACATCGAGCGATTCCGACCCAAACTCACGGTAATCAATAGCACGGTGGGAATCGGAACCACGCGTGCGACCGCGGAACGATCGGGCGCCGCAGTCGTGCATAGTCCGGTACGCGGCAAACACACGCGTATGCTGGAGGAGCTCCGCAAGTATGTAAAATTCATCGGAGCTGCAGATGCGGCTAGTGGAAAGCACGCAGCTCAGCATTTCGAGGCTGCTGGCTTAAAGACAAAAACCTTGTTGGCACCGGAGGCGACGGAGCTGGCGAAACTAACCGAGACGACCTATTTCGGCGTGCTGATTGCGTGGGCCCAAGAAGTAGAAAGATACTGTGATCAGGCAGGCACAGCCTACGAGGAAGTAGTCTCGTTCTACGACGAAGTTCCGTTTTTCCCGAAGACCACGTACTTCCCTGGAGTCATCGGCGGGCACTGCGTCATGCCGAATATCGAGATTCTGCGCAAGTTTAATGATTCGGCACTTCTGAAACTAATTCAAAACTCCAACCGTGCAAAAATCGAGCGCGAGTCGCACAATCATTTGGGCGATCAGGTGGGCAAGGCGCCCAGCACCCGAGGTAACTCCGCACGCTAACCTGGGTACTGTCGTTGCCTTATTGCGGTTGCGCCGGAACTTGTCAGGATGTGTCTCCCGGACGACCGCAGTGCCAGGCGCGAACGCTCCGTACAGATTGGAATGGATTGGAAACTGAAAATGACAAGCGGTGTGATGACCAGCCCGATTGATTCCGCTTCCGCAGTACATCCCGCGCAGACCGCAGGCAGCAAGCGGTTTGCGGGAAAACGCGTAGCGATGGTCACATTTTCGCCTTATCCCTACGATCCTAGGCCGCGCCGTGCGATAGACGCCCTGGTTTCCGAGGGCGCCAGCGTAGATTTAATTTGTCTGGGAAATGATAATGCTCCCCGGCACGAAAACTTGAATGGAATCAGAATTCGGCGCATACCCATCAAACATGACCGGCGCGGAAAATTCGCATACGCCTATAGGTATGCCGCGTTTATTCTGACTTCAGGAGCGATTTTTGCATGGCGCTCATTGGCTCGCCGCTACGATTTGGTTTATGTCCACAACATGCCAGACATTCTGGTGTTAAGCGCTTTGGTACCGAAGGCGCTAGGCGCCAAGGTCGTGCTCGATTTGCACG
>JBAQYV010000062.1:0-14004 GCA_049790315.1 Candidatus Acidiferrales bacterium
ATGTAGCGGAGGCCTTCAGGCCTCCAGCCTTGCTTAATGTAGCAGAGCCCGTGAGGTTCCAGTTCCTCGCCGCTTTATGTAGCGGAGGCCTTCAGGCCTCCAGCCTTGCTTAATGTAGCGGAGCCCGTGAGGTTCCAGTTCCTCGCCGCTTCATGTAGCGGAGGCCTTCAGGCCTCCAGCCTTGCTTAATGTAGCAGAGGCCGTGAGGTTCCAGTTCCTCGCCGCTTCATGTAGCGGAGGCTTTCAGGCCTCCAGCCTTGCGCGTTCGGCGAACCTACAGATGGCCAGCCGAGCCCGCCACGCCTACGATTGATATGATACCCTTCGCGTCGAAGCGGGGCGAGCCGCTTCTTGCCGCTCCATTTCATGCATTCATCCCAGTCAGTCTCCGCAATCATCCCCGCGCGCAATGAGCAAGACACTATCGCGCGTGCCGTACGCTCGCTAGCCACGCAGCCCGAGATCGCCGAAATCATCGTCGTCAACGACCAATCGACCGACGGCACCGCCGCTGAACTCGCGCGGTTACGCGCGGAAATTCCGAATCTCCGCATACTCGAAACGCAAGGCCTTCCCGCAGGCTGGGTCGGCAAGAACTACGCCGCATCGCTCGGCGCAGCCGAAGCAACTTCTCCTTGGCTCCTCTTCACCGATGCCGACGCCGAGCATCTACCCGGTTCCACCGCCGCAGCCCTTGCCGACGCCGCGCGCACCGGCGCCGTTCTCGTCTCCTATTCGCCCGAGCAAATCACGCTAACGTGGTGGGAGCGCGCCCTAATCCCATTCGTTTATGTGCGCCTCGCCGCGCGCTATTCCTTCGCCGCCGTCAGCGATCCCGGTTCGCCGCAAGCCGCGGCCAACGGTCAATATATTCTGATTGGCCGCGACGCCTATCGCACCATCGGCGGCCATGAATCCGTAGCCGCTGAAGTTCTCGAAGACGTCGCTCTCGCCAAGCGCGCCAAAGCCGCCGGCATTCCGATCATGTTCGTCTCAGGAGCAGGCCGCGTGCGTGTCCGCATGTACCGCGGTTTCCGTGCAATGTGGCAAGGTTGGGCGAAAAATTTGTATCCCCTGATGGGTGGCACTCCGCGCGCAGCTTCGCATGAATTGATCGTTTCCATACCGTGGATTCCGCTGCTCCTTATCTTGTTCACGCCGCTGCGCATTTGGCTTGGTGTGCTGGGCCTCGCGCTCCTGGCCGGACGCCACGCCGCTTACGCCGCGTCGCTTCGCCGAAATCGTTTTCCGGCGCGCCATGCCCTATACTATGTCCCAGGATTTCTGCTCTACGCTGCGGCGTTGCTATGGTCTGAAGTGCAATATCTGCGCGGTGCGGTCGTCTGGAAAGGGCGCGAAGTCCGCGTAAGCGGTGCTTCTTCCGGCGCGCCAAAGCCCTAAGAGCCGCATCGGCCGCCGCCCGCCGCGCATCGAATTGGAGTACGCCCAGCAGTGCACGGCTTCTCAACCTCACTCGGAGCAGCGCCGGCAAGCGCCACGCAACCACAATGGTTTACATCACGCGCAAAATCGAGTTCTCGGCGTCGCATCTCTACAACAATCCGGCCTTCACGCCGGAAGAGAACCGCCGCGTCTTCGGCAAGTGCAACAATCCCCACGGCCACGGACACAATTACGTTCTCGAAGTCACCGTAGCCGGCGAGCCCGATCCGCAAACCGGCATGGTCCTCGACTTAAAGGAACTCAAGCGCGTTCTGCAAGACGAAATCATGGAGCGCATGGACCACCGCTTCCTGAATTACGAAGTCCCCGAGCTCGCCGGCAAAATTCCCACGTGTGAAAATATCGCCACCACGATCTGGAAGCTCCTCGAAGATAAAATCGCCAGCGGTCGCCTTCATCGCGTGCGCCTGTACGAAACGCCCGATCTTTTCGTGGATTGTTACGGCGAAAAAAACGGAAGCGCCCGATGACGCAAAATTCAGCGACACAAAACCCGGCGCCGGCGACTACGATGGATCTTCGCCTGACGCGCCGCTACCCGTTCTCCGCATCGCATCGCCTGCACGGCGCGCACTTAAGCGAAGAAGAAAATCAGCGCGCCTACGGCAAATGCAACAATCCATATGGTCACGGTCACAATTACATTGTTGAAGTCTCCGTCTCCGGCCCCGTCGATCCGGCAACCGGCATGATCGCCAATCTCGCCGATCTCGACGCCTTCGTCGCAAGGGAAGTGATCGAGCCCTTCGACCGCTCCTATTTGAATGAACAGGTTGCGGAATTCCGCGAGACCGTGCCCACCACCGAAAATCTCTGCGTCGAAATTTTCCGCCGCCTGCGCGCGTTCCCGCACGCGAAACTGGAACGCGTTCTCGTCGAAGAAACCGGCCTCAATAAGTTTGAATACGCCGGCGAAGCACAAGGGAGCCAATCGTGAGCCAAACGAACAAACTTGTCTTGGACGATACTCATGCCGCGCGCCAGGAATCTATCGCCGCGCTCGTGCGCCGCATCCTCGAACTGCTCGGCGAAGATCCGAATCGCGACGGCCTCAAGAACACGCCCGAGCGCTTTGAGAAAGCCATGCGCTTCCTCACCAAAGGCTATGGCCAGGATGCCGACAAAATTCTAAACGGCGCGATGTTCAGTGTGTGTTACGACCAAATGGTAGTTGTAAAAGACATCGAAATGTTCAGCCTGTGCGAACATCACCTGCTCCCGTTCTTCGGCAAATGTCACGTTGCGTACATTCCGAACAAAAAAGTCGTAGGCCTTTCCAAAATTCCGCGCCTCGTGAATCTCTATTCCCGCCGCCTGCAAATTCAAGAGCGCCTCACCAACCAAATCGCGCAGGCCATTGAGAAAGCCATCGCCCCACTCGGTGTCGGCGTAGTCATCGAAGCGCGCCACTTGTGTATGGTGATGCGCGGCGTGGAAAAACAAAATTCGCAAGCCGTCACCAGCGCGATGCTCGGCGCCTTCCGCGAAAATCAACAGACGCGCGAAGAATTCCTGTCCCTGATTGGACGGAAATAATCTTTCGTACGAAAATAAGCCTATGCCGGATGAATTAAGCGAGCTTCAAGAAAACGCCGAAGCCGGCGCGCATCACGCGAGCCTCGCTCCCGTAACCGTGACCATGGCCATTCTGGCCGTCCTCGTCGCGGCCGTATCTCTGATGGGCCATCGCACCCACACCAACGAGCTCCTCAGCCAAACCCGCGCCACGGATCAGTGGGCCTACTACGAAGCGAAAGATATCCGTCTCAGAAATTACGATCTCTTTCTCGATGAGTTGAACGTTTTCGCCGTGCAGGGTCCCGCCAACGCCGCCTCTGCCAAAGCGAAATATGAAAAAGAAGCCGGCCGCTATCGCGCCGAGCAGCAGGGAATTGAGGACGAAGCGCATCAGTACGAGGCCAAAGTGGAACTCTTCGGCCGTCGCGCGGACCGCTACGATTTGGGCGAAGTCCTGCTCGAAATGGCCTTGGTAATCTGTTCCATCACGTTGCTGACGCGCAAACGCGCCTTCTGGCTCCTCGGCTGCGTCCTCGGAGTCCTGGGCACGGTCGCCGCCGTCACTGGCTTTTTTCTTCACTAAGCGCGGGCGCTCGCCATTTCGCCGCGCCCTCGTCCCCTGAAATTGTTTTTGCCCCCCGCCCACCGCTGTGATAACCTCAAACAGTCGAAGAAGAGGAAAATAGAAGCTGTCAAGGGTGTGACGGAGAGGGTGACTTGAGAGAAGAAGTTAAGTCAGCATTAATTGAGCAGTATCGCGCGCACGCCAAGGATACGGGTTCCCCCGAAGTGCAGATAGCTCTGCTGAGCGATCGCATCAATTACCTGACTTCGCATCTTAAGTTGCACATGAAAGATCATGCGTCACGGCGCGGTTTGATCATGATGGTCAACAAGCGTCGCCGCCTGCTCGATTACCTGAACCGCCGCGACCCGGATCGGTATCGCGAGATTGTCGAACGCCTTAGTCTGCGTAAATAGCGTCTGCGTGAATATTTTTTGCGTAGATAGCCGCCAGCCCCAGTCCCCATTTGAAATCACGGGATTTCAGCCGCGCTTGGTTTCGTTTCGCCGCGCGGGTGTTGGTATGTTCGCGCAGGCCGTTCGCTCAGCATAGTTCCGGGTGCCACTCGCGCCGCCGATTAGGTTCTCTTTCTTCCTCGAGATAAGCATCTACTTCTAATTCAAAGCGTATGCGGTCTTGAGGCCACGCTTGATTCAGCGTGCGCCCAGCCGCGAAAGGAACACAGATTTATGTCGCAACCCGCACCGCACCAGGTAACTCTCGATTTGGGTGGGCGTTCGCTCACTCTCGAAACTGGAAAAATCGCAAAGCAGGCCAATGGCGCCGTCGTGGCGCGCTACGGTGACACCGTGGTTCTCGTCACCGCCTGCATGGATTCACGCGCGAACGACAAGGATTTTCTCCCGCTCACCGTCGATTATCGCGAGAACACGTATTCCGCCGGCAAAATTCCCGGCGGCTTTTTCAAACGCGAAGGCCGCCCTTCCGAAAAAGAAATTCTCACCTCGCGCCTGATCGATCGTCAAATGCGCCCGCTGTTCCCCGAAGCATGGCGCAATGAAACGCAAGTCGTCGCCCTCGTGCTTTCGGCCGACAGCGAAAATGATCCCGACGTCATCGCCGTCACCGCCGCTTCCGCCGCCGCGTACATCTCCGATCTTCCGTTCACCACGCCGATCGCCGCCGTGCGCATCGGTTTTATCGACGGCAAATTGATCGTCAATCCGAGCTTCACGCAGCAGAAGACCAGCCTGCTCAATATCGTCGTCGCCGGATCGGACGAAGCCATCGTCATGGTCGAAGCCGGCGCGCTCGAAGTTTCTGAGGACACTGTCGCCGAAGCCCTCGCTTTCGGCCATGAGCAGGTGAAGCGCATCATCGCCGCCATCCGCGAACTTCACGCGCGTCTGAAGCCCAACAAAGTGGTCGTCGCGCCGCTCGCGTTCGACGAAGAACTGGCCTCGCAGATCGAAAAGCAGCATGGCGCGCGCCTCCACGATGCTCTGGACACCGCGAAGTATCCGAAGAAGGAAAGCTACAAGCTCGTCGGCGCGATCCAAAAAGAAATTCTCGACGCCATCCCGGCCACCGAACCCGATCGCCGCAAACTCGCCGCCCGCGCGTTTGAGCGTCTGCGCGAGAAATATTTCCGCGAAGATATTCTGAATCTCAAGCGCCGCCCCGATGGCCGCGCCTTCGATCAGATTCGACAGATCACCTGCGAAGTCGGCCTGCTGCCACGCGTGCACGGCTCGGCGCTCTTCACGCGCGGCGAAACGCAGGCCCTCGCCACGCTCACGCTCGGCACCAAGGAAGATATGCAGCGCCTCGATCTCCTCTTCGAGGAAGATTCTTTCCGCCGCTTCATGCTTCACTACAACTTCCCGCCGTTTTCCGTCGGCGAAGTGAAGTTCCTGCGTGGTCCTGGCCGTCGCGAAATCGGTCACGGCGCCCTCGCCGAACGCGCGCTCGTCAATCTGCTTCCGCCCGAAGCCGATTTCCCCTACGCCATGCGTCTCGTTTCCGACATTCTTGAATCCAATGGCTCATCTTCCATGGCCACCGTCTGCGGCGGCTCCCTCGCTTTGATGGACGCCGGCGTGCCCATGAAGTCCGCCTGCGCCGGAATCGCGATGGGTCTGGTCGTCGAAGGCGACAATGCCGCCGTGCTTACGGACATCGCCGGCGCCGAAGATCATTACGGCGATATGGATTTCAAAGTCGCCGGCACTCGCGCCGGAATCACCGCGCTTCAAATGGATATCAAGGTCGGCGGCATCAGCGTCAAGTTAATGCGTCAGGCCCTCGAGCAAGCGCGCAAAGCCCGTCTGCATATTCTTGATGTAATGGATGCCACGCTTCTCGCCGGACGCGAAAAGATGTCCACCTACGCGCCGCGCCTGTACATGCTCAGCATTCCCACAGACAAAATCCGCGACCTCATCGGTCCCGGCGGCAAAAAGATTCGTTCGATCATCGAAGCCACCGGCGTCAAGATCGACGTCATGGACGACGGCAAGGTCCACGTCTTCGCCGGCGACGGCGAATCCGCTGACAAGGCCCTGCAGATGATCCGCGACGTCACCGCCTCAGCCGAAATCGGCAAAACCTACCTCGGCAAAGTCGTGCGTCTGGCCGAGTTCGGAGCCTTCGTCGAGATTTTCCCCGGCACGGATGGCCTTCTTCACATCAGCGAAATCGCCGAAACCCGCATCCGCGACGTCCGCGACGAATTGAAATTGGGCGATCAAGTCCTCGTCAAAGTCCTCGCCATCGAAGGCAACAAAATCCGCCTCTCGCGCAAAGCCGTCCTCCGCGAGCAGCGCGAAAAACAACAAGCATCTGGCGGCGCGCCCGCGGCTCCCGCACCAACACCCGAGCCCGTCCCAACATCAAACGAGCCGTCGCAAAACTAGGAAACTCGCGCAACGCTTACGACCGCGTGACGTAATTCGTAATTCGTAATTCGTAATTCGTAATTCGTAATTCGTAGTTCCCGGGTGCCGCACCCTTAGTCTCTAAGGGTGCGGCTTTTGTTTTTGCCTTCGCCTTCGTAGGGGCGGAGCTTGTCTCCGCCCGGTTTCGGCTCGTCGATAACTCCTCGACCTGTTGCACCCGCGCGATTGTCATACCGAGGAGTACCGTGACGAGGGATCTGCTTTTTCGCCTGGGAGCGCCAATCTCCCGATTGGCGACTCTGACTCGCCTCGCGCCACATATCCCCGCTCCGATTCACACGGCCACGAACTCACCCCAGCCCCGGAGGGGCGACACATCTTTTGGCCGCGCCCCTGGGTCATGCAACAAACCTCGTTCCCTCTCACTGCGCGGAAGAATCAATTGCCACTTTTTTACCCATGTATTCGAATAACCCACAAATACTTGTTGACGCAATAGTATTATCCGTGTTATGCTCTCCTATGTCCCGCAGTCAATCATTCTCGCCGGCCGGGATTTTTCCTCCTCCATATCCGCGCATCACTCTCACTCGCCATGCGCCGCACGCACCCTCAAAAAACGCGTCCGCAAATCCTTCGCTTTCACTCACTTGGCAAATGAGTGCGCAACTCACTCAAAAATCGAATCTTTATGTCCCTGTATTTTCAAATATATGCGCACTCTTTTGCTGCAAGCCATGTGCTTTCTGCATTTTAGCAATTGGGTACCGGGGGTGTATGTCCCTCGCGGATCCCACACCTCAAACTTTACTTGAACCTCCGAACCTAAGCCCTGCGTCTTCAATAATCTACGCCAACAAACGTGCGCCCGTTGGCGGACGACCGATCCCCGCGCCGCAGCCAATCTCGGCCGAAGATTCCCACATGATTTGCCGCACTTCAGGATTTTCCAGGAAGGAAAGACTGCGGGAATCCGAACAGTCGACTCACGATCCACTTACCAATGGCCGCCCACAGGTAGTCACTACTTTAGCCAGCCCCCACTACCCGCTCAATCCGCGCCCCCACAGCGCTCAATTTCTCCACAATTTGCTCATATCCACGATCGATGTGATAAACGCGATCGATAATCGTTTCCCCCTGCGCCACCAACCCCGCCAGCACCAGCGACGCGCTGGCGCGCAAATCGGAAGCAATCACGGTAGTGCCTGTCAGCGCTGCCGGCCCCTTCACCACAGCGCGGTTTCCCTCAATCGTGATGTTCGCTCCCATGCGCACCATCTCGCTGGCGTGCATGAATCGATTCTCAAAAATTGTTTCGGTGATCGTCGAATCTCCCTCGGCCTGCGTCATCAGCGCCATGAATTGCGCCTGCATGTCCGTGGCAAAGCCCGGATATTCCTCGGTTGTAACGTCGGCACCGGTAAGTTTTTTCGCCGCGCGCACGCGCAACGCATCCGCGCCTCCGTAAGTGATTTCGACTCCGGCTTGCGTCAGCTTCGCGATCACCGCGCTCAAGTGCGCCGGCTCGCATCGTTCCAGCAGCAATTCGCCACCCGTGATCGCGGCCGCCACCAAAAATGTTCCCGCCTCGATTCGATCGGGAATAATTCGATGCGACGCGCCGTGCAACCGCGCCACTCCGCGTACGCGCAGCGTCGAGGTTCCCGCGCCTTCGATCTTCGCGCCCATCTTCACCAGCAATTCCGCCAAGTCCGAAATCTCCGGTTCGCGCGCCGCGTTGTCCATGCGCGTCTCGCCGTCCGCCAGCGCCGCGGCCATCATCAGATTCTCCGTGCCCGTCACCGTGATTTTCTCGAACACGATGTGCGCCCCGTGCAGCCGCCCGCTGCCCGGCGCGCGCGCCTCAACGTATCCGTGCTCCGTCGAGATCTCCGCTCCCATCAGCTCCAGCGCCTTCAAATGCAAATCGACAGGCCGCGCGCCGATCGCGCATCCGCCCGGCAAAGAAACCCGCGCATGCCCCAGGCGCGCCAGCAGCGGCCCCAGCGTCAGAATCGACGCCCGCATCGTTTTCACCAGTTCGTACGGCGCTTCCGCGTCCGAAACTTTTTTGGCTTCGATCCTCATCGCTTGCTCACGCGATTCCGGAGCCTCGATGCTCGCATCCATATACGCCAGCAGCTTGCCCATCGTCGCGATGTCGCGCACGCGCGGCACGTTCTCCAGATGCACGGCCTCTTCGGTCAGCAACGCAGCCGCCATCGCAGGCAGTGCCGCGTTCTTCGAGCCGCTGATCGTCACGCGGCCTTCCAGGCGCCGCCCGCCTTCAATACGAAATTTGTCCATGCCGTCCCTGGTCTCCGTTATGCGCGCAGTGCGCGAACTACTGCGCCGCGCAATTTCGCGCTGTGTATTGCGCGCCGCAGATCGCCTTGCGCGCCGATCAGTCGCAGTCGCGCTTCGCTCGCGCCGATTTTGGCCTCGAGCATCACAATCGCCACACGCAAATCGTGTCTTGATTGCCGCATCGCGCGTGTCGCCTCCGGCGCGCTTGCTCCCGTCGCTTCCTCCAGAATTCGCAGCCCGCGCCGCCGCAGCTTGCGATTCGTCAGCGCCACGCCAACCATCCAGTTGTCGTACACGCGCCCGAGCCGCACCATCGCAGCGGTACTAAGCAGATTCAGGACCATCTTCTGCGCCGTCCCCGCCTTCAGTCGCGTCGAGCCCGCGATCGCCTCTGGTCCGGTCTCCACGAGAATCGGAATTTTCGCGGCGCGCAACACTGGCGTTCCTCGATTGCACGCGATACCAATCGTCTGCGCACCCCGTCTCCGCGCCATCCCAAGTGCGCCCAGCACATACGCCGTCGTCCCGCTCGCCGCGATTCCTACCACCACATCGCGCGTCGAAACTTTGCGCCGCGCAAGGTCTTTCGCGCCTCGCGCCGCGGAGTCCTCCGCTCCTTCGCTCGCCTCCGTCAGCGCGCGCCGTCCGCCCGCCAGAATCGCCTGGATCATCCCGCTCGGCGTCCCGAACGTCGGCGGACATTCCGCCGCATCCAGCGCCGCAAGCCGCCCGCTCGTGCCCGCGCCCGCATACAAAAGTCTCCCGCCGCCGCGCAGCGATTTCACGATCTCATCCACAGCGCGCGCAATCGCCGGCAGCGCCCGCCGAACTGCCGGCGCCACGCGTGCGTCCTCGCGATTCATCGCGCGCACCACGCCGAGTGTGCTGCGCAGATCAATCCCGCGCGTTCGCGGATTGCGCCGCTCCGTTTGCCTCGGCAATCTTCGTGTTTCTCTCACTGCCGCGATTATAACCGGGCCCTCGATTTCGCCAGCGTGCCGTTATTCCCGGCTGTTCCTTGGGACAGGGTCATGTTGCGCATCACGTCTCGAAATTATTGCTCGGATTTCCCCAAGGCCATGTAGAATACGGCCTCGTCTTCATTTGTCGGGAGAACCACAGGAATCCGTGAGACGCCGCACCCAGTCCCGCCTCATTTTGCTTGGCCTTGCGATCGTGGCCATTCTTGCGGTCTCGTCGACCCCGGCGTTTGCGCGTCCCACTCGAGTCGCCCGGTCCACGCGCGCCACCCGTTCCACACGAGCCGCGCGCTACGTCCACTCCACCAGGACCACCAGAACTTTCCGGCCCGCGATGGAGCCGCGTCCCTTGGTTGGCACCAGAGCCCGCCGCACCGCGTACGTACATCGCGCCCTGTGGACGCCTCTGTTTCGCCCGTCGCATGAATCCATGGTGATACAAAACGAAGAAATCGACCGCCTCGGTCTGCCGCGCATCCAGAATGAAGAGCAGCTCGACGAACTCGTTGCCAGCGGAGATTTGCTACCGATCACGCCCAACGAATCGCTGCGCATCGATCCGCGCCTCGATCCTGAGCGCCGCTTTTGCCGTCCCTGGACGCTCGATTTCGTGAACGACCTGAGCGAAGCGTATTACCGCGAATTTCACGATCAGATTCAAATCAATTCCGCCGTGCGCACCGCAGAAGTCCAGGAGCGTCTGCGCCGCTACAATTCAAACGCCGCGCCCGAGAGCGGCGATCTCGCGTCATCGCATTTGGCCGGCATCACCGTCGATATTCAGCGCCTCGGCATGACCATGCCCGAAATAAAATGGGTCGAGCAGTACATGTTGCCTCTGCACGAAGCCGGCCTGATCGAGCCCGAAGAAGAGCGCCACCAGCGCTGCTTCCACGTGATGGTGTCCGAACGCTATGAGGACTTGCACGATCCGCAGGCCCGCGCCACCACGGGCTCCAGCGCGCCCACTGGTAGCGACACCCACGCGTCAACGGATGGACCAGCCGATCCGCGGTAACAGTTATTCTTAATATACTATTTATTTATAACTGACTTGTGGATCTGGATTTGATCGCGATTTTGCATTTCGCTTCGCAACGCGCCGCGCAAAGTTTTTAGTTTTTCAGCCGGAATAATTTCAAGGTGTTCCGAGCCCGAGTCCGCTCAGAATTGCGTCGTGAACCGCGGGCCGCACCTGCGCGATTTTTTCGTTGTCGCGCGTGGGGTAAACCCGATTCGTGAGCAGCACCACAAATAAATCGCGCGACGGATCGATCCAAATTGATGTTCCCGTAAATCCCAAATGTCCGAAAGTTCCCGGCGAGAAAAAATGTCCGCTCGCGGAATCCGCCGTCGGCAGCATCCATCCCAGCGTGCGCGTCGCCGGCGACAGCGGCGCGGGCGTGGTGAATTGTGCAATCGTCGCGCGCTGCAGCATTCTTCGATGCGCGTAAATTCCACCGTTGAGTAACATTTGGCAGAAGGCGGAAAGGTCCGGCGCGCTCGCAAACATTCCCGCGTGCCCCGCGACGCCGCCCATCGCAAACGCATTTTCGTCGTGTACTTCGCCGTGAATCAACCGCTTTCTCCACGTGGTGTCAATTTCTGTGGGCGCGATTTGTGAAATCATCGTGGCTGGCGGACGGAACATCGTGTGCGCCATTTCCAGCGGATTGAAAATTCGTTCGCGCGCCAATTCGTCGAGCGGTCTGCCCGTCACTCTCTGCGCAATTTCGCCGAGCAAAATAAATCCCAGGTCCGAGTACACCGATTGCGATCCCGGTTCGTACGCAAGCGGCACAGCGCAAATCGCCGCGATCATTTCCTGCCGCGTCTTCACCGTCTTGTAAAAATCTTCGTGCGCCGGCAATCCCGAAGTGTGCGTCAGCAAATGCCGCAAAGTAACTTTCGTTCTCCACTCCTGCTGCGGTCCCGTCCCCCATTCCGGAATATATTTCGCCACCGGCGCATCCAAATCGAGCTGACCGGATTCCGTCAACATCGCCACCAGCGTTGTTGTCACCACGGATTTCGTGAGCGAAGCCGCGTCGTACATCGTGTCCGCCGTGACGTTCGGAGATGCCGCGTCGTAAGTTTGTTTGCCGAACGCGTGCACCGCGAGCTGTCCTTTGTATCCGACGGCGAGTACTCCGCCGGGAAACGTTTTGTCGGCGACGGCGGCGTCAAGCGCGGCATACGCGTTCGCGAGTTTCGATTCCATCGCGCCATCGGCTGGTATGAGCTTCATCGGATTCGCAGGCACATCAATTCCCGCGCCGAGCGCCGCACCGCCCGGGATTGTCACCGGCAATTTCCCGCCGATCGCGACTTGACCGAACATCGCGCGTGCGACCGCGCGCTGCGCCACATCGGCCGTGCTGAATGCGGCGATCCAGGTTTTCGCGTCTGGAAATCGCGATGCGAGATACGGACTGCCGAAGCACGCCACGATTGCAGGTTTGCCGGCCCCCAGCACGCTGCTCACCAGCGCAGCTTCGTCATCCGGCAAACCAACGGAACCTTTGCGATCCGCAACTTGAACCAGGACGGCTGCGATGGCGACGTCGTAGCTCGACGGCGGCGGAAGTTTTATTTGCGCGGCATTTGAAAATCGCGTGTCGGCGCGCAGCACTTGCAGTGAATCCACCTGCGGGCGAATTTCCTGCTCGAAATCTCCGCCAGGATTCGGATTCGGATCGCCCGAAACAATCAGCAGCAGCACGCGCAGAGGCCGCGTGGAATCGAGCGGGAGCAAATGCTGCCGATCGGTGAGCAGAGTCACGCCGCGATCGGCGATATCCTGCGCCGTGCGCTCAAATTCCGGTTTGCCGAGCGTTTTCGAGATGTCGTCAACATTTACGAGGCGCTGATTTTCGAGATTCAAATGCGCCTTCGCGCGCAGAATATTTGTCACCGCGTCGTCGATGCGCGACATTGGAATTCGCCCGCTTGCAACCGCATCGCGCAGGCCCGCAAGCGCGGCATCGGGTGTCGGCGGAATCAGCAAAACATCCGCGCCCGCGAGCACGGCGCGCACGGCCGCTTCGCCCGGCGGGTAAATCGCGGTGACGCCGCCCATATCCATCGCGTCGGTGACCACGAGGCCGCGGAATCCCATGGTTTTGCGCAAAAGATCCGTGGTGATCAGTGGCGAAAGAGACGCCGGCACGCTCGGATTGGGATCAAGCGCGAGAACGGCCAAGTGTCCCGTCATAATCGTGCTCGCGCCGGCGGCAATCGCGGCGCGAAAAGGCGCGAGATCCACGCGATCGAGTTGCGCGCGATCGGCGGTGACGGTAGGCAATCCAATGTGCGAATCTGTGCTGGTGTCGCCGTGACCTGGAAAATGTTTCGCGGAAGACAAGGCGCCATTTTCTTCCACGCCGCGCACGAACGCCGCGACGAATTCCGAAACGCGCGCGGGGTCTTCACCGAAAGAACGCGTATTGATGATTGGATTCGCGGGATTGCTATTCACATCGGCGTCCGGCGCGAGCACCCAATTCACTCCGACCGCGCGCGCTTCAATCGCGGTGATGCGGCCCATCGCGTAAGCGTCGGCGGGACGGCCCGTGGCGGCGACAGCCATGGCGTGCGGGAATGAAGTTCCTTCATCGAGACGCATCGCGGTGCCGCGCTCGAAATCGGCCGCGACGAGAAGCGGAATCGCGGCGCGGCGCTGCAAATCGTTCGCAAGAATCGCGGTGGGATATGCTTGGCTGAAATTGAGGCCGGTCGGCGTGACTTGCGTTTTCAGAATAAAGCCGCCGACGTGCAATTGCTCGACGTCGCGCACGAGTTCGCGATGCTCGGGGCTATCGGCTTGCGTGAATCCGCCGTAGTAGTAGACGACGAGAAGTTGTCCGAGTTTTTGATCGAGAGTCATTTTCGCGAGGGTGTCGCGCACCCATCGTTCATTCGCGGTGCTGTCTACGGCGGGGACGCGAGCAGACGCAGTTTGCTTCGGACGCGTAGGTTTGGCGGTGCCCGCGGTGCGTGCCATCAGAAGGATAGAGAAGAGAAGAAGCCAGACATTCGTTTTCACGTCCGCGGCCGATTGCGCGAAGTTGAAGCGTGCATCGTGTGGCAGTATATAGCACGGCGCGCGCAGCGGACAATGAGGATGCCGCGAGCCGCGACACAAATTCGGCAACATGGACTTCGATGTGATTCGGAATTGAAACTTGAGACCAAAGACGATGCTCGGACGAAAAATTACATCTTGGGCATACGGTGAATCGAGCCGAACGCGGCGGCTGCTGACGCTCTTGCTTTCATGTACGGCGCTCTGCGTGCTCGCTGCGATGGG
>JBAQYV010000063.1:0-12218 GCA_049790315.1 Candidatus Acidiferrales bacterium
ACCCCCACGCCCGCCTCCGCCGCCTCCAGCGCCGCCACCCGGTGCGCCGAATCCGCCACCACCGCCGGGCCCCCCTCGTCCGCCACCTTGCTGTCCGTTCGTGGTGGCTGCTTTTTCGCCGCCGAAGCTGAATGTCTTGCTGATGCGCAGGTTGAATGTGATGAGAGCAGGTCCCGTGCCGTCGTTGATCGGGATGATGGGCTCGCCCGGAATCGGGTCGGTATCCAAGGCTCCGAACTTCTGCGTCACAATCACGCTGGGCCGCAACATGTTCGCTTCTTCTGCGATTCCGGGGCGGTCGTTGAATTGCGAATCGCCCAGAAGATCCTGGCCCACAGTTATATTGAAAGGCGCGCCGGAGCTGGCGACGAGTAACGGGTTCAGCCGAAAGCCTTTTGGCAGACCGATCGTTCCGCCGACGAATACGCGACTGCGAGTGTCAAACGCGGCGCGGCCATAATCCGCCATCAAATCGTAGGGATTTGAGGGAAAGCTGTTCACGCCGTTCGTGTCTGAATCCGCGTAATTGAGCGTGTAGTAGCCGAATAACGAAACGATCGAACCTAGTCTGTAGTTCAAATTCATAATGATCTGATTCTGGTGAAAGATGCCTTCGGACTGGTATTGATCGACGTTGTCGTTTTCATACGTGCCGGATCCAAAGGGGGCGTTGAACAACGGGCGCACGATTTCGTCGCTCGGAACCGTCGATGGGTCGGGGCACTCGTCATTTGCAGCGCCCACGACAGTCTGGCTCGAAGGGTCCGCCGGATTGTAGGTGCCTGGGCACGGCGCGTTGACGTCGTCCGTGAGGAACTGGTGCAGCCCATGCGAATTGATATAGGTGACCGTAAACGTGGCGCTCTTGCCCATTTGCTGTTCGACGCTCCCGCCCACCTCCATCTGGTATGGGGCGCGCAGGTTCGGTGCGACTTGATAAATCGTCGGCGACGTCGTGCTCGAGCTAGGCAGCGAACTCGGCGGGGGAGCATCGGTCGGGAAAAAAGTCGGGTTCGTGACGCTGTACTGCTGCTGGGTCGTACCGTTGAAGCGCTCGGTATCGAGCGTATTGCCGAGATTGAAGCGGTTGTAGAAAATGCCGTATCCCGCGCGCAAAACGGTTCTGGGGCCGCTCTTCGAGTGGCCGACGGCCCAGGAAAGACTCAGGCGCGGCGCCCAATCGTTGTGATCGGAAATGTTCGTCTGTGTCTCGTAGCGCAGACCGTAGCTGAAGGTGATCGTAGGCTTGATGCGCCAGTCGTCCTCGGCATACAGACCCATCGTAAATTCATTTGCGCTGGAGGTTGGTACGCCTGTGGTGACAGTGTATTGATCGGCGCCGCCACCGGCGGCCACAATGGCCGCATCCGACAGGCCCAACGCGGAATCCGCCGCGAAAGTCTGATAAGCGGCGATCGAAGGAAATTGAAAGCTGCTGTTGAAACCGGACGTCGACGTGTCGGTGTCGTCGTACTCGTCCAGCCGCGCGCCAAACCTTACTGTGTTCTTGCTCAGCGTAACCTGCGTGAAGCTGTCCAGTTCGTAGTGGTTCTCTTTGTCGATTTCCCGGCCGATGGAATTGCCTCCGCCGGTGAAATATCCCGGCACCTGAATTTCGGCCGTGGAGTTCTGAGCCGTTTCGCCGTCGTTGTCGCCGTTGAATTGAAATCGCGTTTCCATCAGAACCTTCGCGCCGAAGGTCTGATCGTCGGTGACCTGCAGCGTATTCTCAGTGTCCGCGACGTTGTAGCCCTGCGTCGCCAAACTGAACTGTCCGACGCCGTTATTTGTATTTCCCGAATGCGTGTACTGGTAGCGGACCGTTATTGTGTTGGTTTTCGAGAGTTGAAAGTCGAGACGCGGGCTGATCGTTGTACGCGTTAGCGGATTGAGCTCGGTAATGTTGCATTCCGAACATGCAACGCCGGTTCCCATACTCGCCGCAACCACGGAGTCCTGGTCGATGTTTCGCTGTTCAACCTGGAAGAAAAAGGACGCCTTCTTGCCCATGGGGCCGCTGACGTCGCCGCTGAACTGCTCCGTGTGATACGGCGGCACCGCCTCACCGGACTTGATGAGAGGGTCGAGTGTGTTGAATGACGAATCGTTTCCGATCACAAAAAAATCGCCGTGCAACTTGTCCGTGCCTGGCTTGGTGAGGATCTGGATTCGGCCGTAGCCCATCTCGGGGTATTCGGCCGAGAACGGATTCTGGTTAATGATGATTTCGCGGATCGCGGATTTCGGCGGGAGTTGTCCGGCCTGAAACCCATCGATGTAAATCTGGCCGCCATTAGGTCCAGCGGAAGGGCCGGCTAGCGCCTGGAGTTCATCCTGCAATTCGTCGGGATCGTCCGAGAGCGCCGCCAGATCCTTGCCCTGAATCACCACGGCGCTGGCATTTTCTTCCGGGTTCACGGCCACTGACACGGCCTGCCCCGAAACCTGCACCGACTGACTTTCGGAAGCGAGATTAAGTTTGGGATTCGCGGTCTGGATCTGGCCTGAGGAAATCTGCACGTTGTCCTGCTCATACACGGAGAATCCATCGGCGTTCACGGTCAAGGTGTACGAGCCAGGCGCCAATCCCTTGATCTGGTAACCACCCGTCTGATTCGTTTTCCCCGTCGTGAACTGCCCCGAAGACGACATCATTACCACGGCTGCCTGCGCCACTGCCGCACCGGAAGGATCGGTCACCGTGCCCTGAAGCGTGCCCTGGCCCGCCTGCGCGCCTGCCGGGTTCTGCGCGGCTGCATTGCTTCTCGTGCTCGGGGTGACCTGCGTACTCGGCGCGCTCTGCGTGCTTGGGGTGGCCTGTGTGCTTGGAGTGCTCGTGCCCTGAGCGTTCTGTGCGCCCGCCGGCTGCGCGCAAAACGCAGCCGCGAAAAATGTGGCGGCTAAAACGAAGCGAACTACGATCCGACCTAAGGCAAATTTCATCCCATCTCCTCACTTCGAGCGAAAATCTTCAATAGAGCTTCCGCGGTACGTACATTCAACCTGACGTCCACGCGGACTACAGATTGGGCAACAAAGTGGCTGGTGACTACTCCCCGGCATCCGCGCCGGTAGGACCACCGATCGACCACGGGGACAGAAGTAATGCGCTGCCGCTGCTCGGCGACGCCTCTAGGATCGGCTCAACTCCGCCCAGCAATGTGATGGCGGTGACGCCGCTGGAAGCTGTGCCTTCCGTCGAGACGATCATCACGGCATCGCCCTTTTGAAAATCGGCTAGCGTCGACGCGGGCAACCGCGCCAGCATTTGTTGCAAGTCGGCGCCACCGCCCGCACCGGCGCCTCCGCGAGACCCTGGGCCGCCCGCCTGCGCCGAGCCGGAATTTGCGCTCGACGGCGGCGCCGTCGAATTGGCGTTCGGAGCGCCCGAAGCTGCCGGTCCGCCAGCTCCCGCCGCTCCGCCTTTAAGCCGGGCGGCGATTCTTTGCGCCATAGGCGGCGCAAGTCTGCGCAACTGCGAATCGCTCGAAATGTTTACCAGAACCTGTTTTTTGGTAGTTAAATCCAGGACAGTCATGGCTCCGGCCGAAGCGTCGATCGAAGAAATTGTGCCGGAGATGTTGCGGAACTCACCGGACACGAGTTCGGCCGCGGAAAACGACGTGCCATCCGCGCCCATCGTTCCGCGCGCGCGCACTTGGTCCCCCGGTTGGATTTGATCGAGCGTGCTACTCTTGGCATCCTGAAATTTCACCGACTGAGGAGCGTAGCGGCGAATCACGGTGGTTGACGTGGTTTGAATTGTGACGGTTTTCTTGACGCCTGCGACGGTCTGCGTGATCACCACGCTGCCTTGCGCCGGGTCTACCGCGCTCACCAACCCGCCAATGCCGTGCTGCTGCCAGTCTGCCATCTCCTGCTGCTGAGTCTGCTCCACGTCCGCGTGCTTCATCACGACCATCGTTGACGCCATCACGGTCTTGCCATCGTCGCCGAGTTTCCCGCCCACGAGCAGGCGGTCGCCCACTTGAACGTCCGTCAATTGCGCCGGCGTCGCCGTTTTCAAATCTTTTTGTCCTGGCTCTATGCGCACGATCCGTGTCGTACTCTGAGCCTGAATCGTTACGTCCGCTCCGGCGTCGGTCGTGAGCGTGATGGCGGTGCCATTGATTGCTTTGACGGTGCCCACCGGCCGCACCGTGGAACCTGGCGCGGGTGTGCCTTGCGCCGCGGTCGGCGCGGACTGCGGCGCGCTGGCCGCTCCGGCGCGTATCGGCGCGGCAGCAACTATCAGCGCAACAACCGAAATGATCAGCCCGCCCGAAATCCGCAACGTTCGGACGCTGGTGCGATGCCTCAATTCCATTCGGTCAGTCCTCGCGCGGCCATTCTTCTCGTCTTGTCTCCGCATCATGTCCTCCTATTGGACGCACTTCGGGGGCTATTATGTTTCATCGGTTTTGCATGGTGTTCAATTATCAGGGACGCGGAACCAGAGCCGCACGGCGCGCAAAGGAAGGTCTTTGCGCTCAGCAGTTTACCGAAGCGTGCAGCTTGGCGAAAAATTCCAGCGGCCAGCCGCTCAGGCTTCCGCGCGAGATTCTGGCGTTAGCCCGCGCAGATATTCTGTGATGGCCGACAGATCCGAGGACGCAAAACCGTGGTCGGCGGCGGCGCTAAACAAATCGCGCGCCAGGGTTGCCGTGCGCAGATCGAGCGAATGGCGGCGCCCTTCTTCGATTGCATAGTTCAGATCCTTTTTCATCAAGCCAAGATAGAAATGCACGCTCGTGTCATGGGCCGTCACTCGCGCCGCCACGTTTTTCACCAAGCCGCTTCCCGGCGCGCCATTGACGAGAACCGGAATGGCTTTTTCCAAGTCGAGGCCGGATTTATCGAGCAGCGCGAGCGCTTCGCCGAACGCGGCTGCCTGCACGCCGCACAGAAAATTATTCACGAGCTTCAGCGTCGCGCCGCTGCCGAGAGGTCCGACGTGCGCGATTTCCGTACCCATCGCGCGCAGAAGAGGCGTTGCGCGTTCGACGTCTTTCGCATCGCCGCCCACGAGAAACTTCAGTTCGCCGCTCGCCGCGTGCGTGCGGCTGCCGTTTACCGGCGCATCGATCAATGTGCAGCCGCGCGCGCGGGCCGCCGCGCCAAGTTCGCGCACCCACACGGGCGAAACCGTGCTCGATTCGATCAGCAGTGTGCCCGGAGCGAGGGCCGCGAGCGCGCCATTTTCTCCGAGCCACACGGAACGCGAAGCGACATCGTCGCTTAGCATGCTGATCACGCACGTGGCGTCTCGGGCGGCGTCACCCGGATTTGAACCGACGCGCGCGCCATCGGCCTCGAGCGTCCCGGCGCGAATCGCCGTTCGATTCCAAACCGAAAGCGGATAATCCGCCACAAAAAGCCGGCCAGCCATGCCAAGTCCCATCGTGCCCAAACCCAGAAACGCAACCCGCTCGCTCATCTCGAACCTCTCCTCGCGCACCGTCCAAATTTTTGCGCCGGTCTTCGCCGTCACCACGGCTCAACGCGCATCACAATCGTAGCACGCGAGACGCGGCGCCGCGCGAACACGCGATTCGCATCGTCACCCCGCACTCCGCGCCGCGCCCCGCATCTTTATTTTGCATCTTCACTCGGTATGCTCACGCAGCATGATCGGTCGTATCCTCTCCGCACCGATTATCTTCGCGCTTGCGCATGCGGCGGCATCGTCGTACCGTGCCGTCGCGATTCGTTGGCGATCATTAGCTTGCACGCTTGCCGGGATTTCGCGACAAGCGCGCCGTTAAGGACAAAGGAATTTCTCATGGCTGCCGAGACATCAGGCCGTTGGCGCATCGCCATTGTCATCACCGCCGCCATCGCCATCAGTTATTTCGACCGCCAGACGCTGTCGATCGCGTTGCCCTCGATCGCGCGCGATATTCGCATCTCCAATCAGCAGTTTTCCGAACTGCAAGCGGCATTTCTTTTCGCTTACGCGTTGATGTATGCCGGCGGCGGGCGTTTGCTCGATCTGCTCGGCACGCGTCGCGGATTCGCGCTGATGATGGCGTGGTGGTCGCTCGCTTGCGCCGCGCAAGGGCTCGCCACCAACGTATCGACGTTGCTCACGGGGCGATTTCTTCTCGGAGCCGGAGAAGGCGGCGGATTTCCGGCGGCCACGAAAGCCGTGGCGGAAAAATTCGCACCGGAAGAACGCGCCACGGCGATGGGGCTGATCAATGCCGGAACGGCAGTCGGTGCGATTGCCGCGCCGCCGCTGATCGCTCTGGTATTTTTGCGCGCGGGATGGCGCGGCGCCTTCGCGATTTCCGGCGCGCTCGGATTATTGTGGACAGCCTGGTGGCTGCGCGAGTATCGCGCCGGCGCGTCACCCGCGAGCAGCGCGGCGAGCGCCGCGGAGGCGACGGCGCCGGAAGAACCGAGTGCGCCTCCGAGTGCGCCTCCGAGCACTCCTTGGATACGGCTGCTCGGGATCAAGCAAGTACAAGGCCTGGTGGCGGCAAAATTTATGAGCGATGCCGCGTGGTACTTCTACCTTTTCTGGCTGCCGAAATATTTGTATGACGTGCGCGGCTTCAACACCGCGCGCGTCGGATACTGGGCCTGGATTCCGTACGCGGCCTCGGGAATCGGAAGCCTGGGCGGCGGAATGCTTTCGAGCGCGCTTTTGAAACGCGGACATACTCTAAATCTCGCGCGAAAAGTTGCGCTGGGCGTTAGTGCCGCGCTGATGCCGATTATTTTGCTGGTCAGCCGCGCGCCGGTGGGTGCGGCGATTCTGATTTTCAGTATCGCGTTTTGCGGGCAGCAATCGTGGTCGGGCCTGATCATGACAATCCCGGCGGACAGTTTTCCGCGAGATGTAGTCGGCTCCGTTGCGGGCCTGATCGGCTTCGGCGGCGCGATCGGCGGCGTGATTTTCAATCTCGTTGTCGGACGACTGCTGGGCGCCGGATTCGGGTATCCTTTCATCTTTGCGATTGTGAGCACGTTCCACGTCGTGGCATTCGGAATCGTTCTGTTGACGAATCACAGAATTCGGCCGCTGGATCTGGCGAACTTGAGCCACGCGAGCTGAATAGTGGAAAAAGAAAAGGAAGCGAAATGAAAATCACCGAGATTCGCACCCGCGTTGTGGAATGGGACGGTCCCACAACGCCGCCACAGCCGCACTTCTGCACCAATCCGATGGATCTGCTCTCGCTGCCGGCAGCGGATTCCATGGCGGGATTTCGTTTTCACGGCTGGCTGATCGTGGAAATTTTCACGGATGAGGGACACGTCGGCATCGGCAACGCGGCGCTCGCGCCAAGGCTCACGAAGCAAGCGATCGATCTTTATTTGAAGCCGCTGCTGATCGGCAAAGATCCGTTCGACACTGAATTTTTGTGGCAATTGATGTACCGGCAGACGATGGCGTTCGGGCGCAAAGGCGTCGGGATGGTGGCGATCAGCGCGGTGGACATCGCGCTGTGGGACATTCTTGGAAAGGCGGCGAAGCAGCCGGTGTTTCGATTGCTCGGCGGGCGCACCAAGCCGCGCATTCCGGTTTATGCGAGCCGGCTTTACAGTCAGGATCTCGCGCCGCTCGCGGCCGAAGCTGCGAAATACAAGAACGAAGGATTCAAGGCGATGAAACTGCGCTTCGGCTGGGGGCCTGTGGACGGCGCGGAAGGAATGCGGAAAAATATCGCGCTGGTGCGCACGGCACGCGAAACCATCGGCAACGAAATCGATTTGATGGCCGACGCGTACATGGGATGGACGCTCGACTACGCAAAACGCATGGTGCCGCTGCTGGAACCGTTCGCGCTGCGCTGGCTCGAAGAGCCCGTGATTCCCGATGACATTCACGGCTACGCGGAACTGAAAGCCATGAAGGTGATGCCCATCGCCGGGGGCGAGCACGAATTCACTTTGTACGGATTCCGCGAATTGCTTCAGGCGAAGGCTGTCGACGTGATTCAGTTCGACACGAATCGCGTTGGCGGAATCACGCAGGCGCGAAAAATTGCGGCGCTGGCCGAAGCGCACTCGGTGCCCGTGATTCCGCATGCCGGGCAAATGCATAATTTCCACGTGGTGATGGCGAGTCTGAATTCTCCGATGGCCGAATATTTTCCGAAAGTCAGCATCGAAGTCGGCAACGAACTTTTCTGGTACATCTTCGATGGCGAGCCCGAAGCATCGGGCGGCTCGATCGATTTGCGCGACGATCTGCCCGGCCTCGGCCTGACGATCCGCGAAAAAGAACTCACGCGCTTTCGCGTGATCGAATGACAGCGAACGTCGCACTTTCTATCGCGACTCCATTTCGAGCCGACCGGGAAACTACTTCGATCCCATAGTTGAATCGGCGAGGACTTCTACGCCGTACTGCGGCAGATCGAGCGAATCACCTTGCGTGCCGGCCAAGAGGAAATTCATGGCGTGCGGCAGCTTGATGTGCTGCGTGGTGGGCGCCCAATTGATCAGAATGTAGAACTGCTTGCCATTGCCGCTGCGCGGGCAGACTTCGATGCCATCGGGCACAGGACCGAGCGCGGGCGTTACGCCGCTATCGCTCACCATCCACTTCGCTGCGGCGGCCATCAAATTGTCATCGAGCACGGCGCCGATGTAGGTGATCGTTCCCTTTCCAACTTTGCGCGTGATTACGGCGGGCTGGCCATCCAGCCATCCGTTGCTCGTGCCGTAGCGCGCCAACACTTGTGTGTCCGGCGATGACGTGCTCAATTGCTCGGCCCAGAGCGTGGCTTTGCCATCGCCGAAATTTCCGGAGACGGGCACATCCTGATCGAGCGCGTAATATTGCTCGACGCGCCCACCGAGCGCATCCACCAAGTAGCCTGGCTGGCGCTGCGTTAGCAGTGCATTGAATTGATCTTTCATGCCGGAGCGCGGACCCAGAACGAGATGGCCGCCGTTCTTCGCGTACTCCAAAAGATGCTCGGCCATATCTTGCGGCATCACGTTGAGCCACGGCGCCACGACTAATTTATAGCCATCGAGGGGCGCGTACGGGTTCACCACGTCCACCGATTGCGAAAGCTGGCGCAATGCGTGGTAGTAGCCGGTCATCACGGCGATGGGATCGAAATTGACATTGTGGCGTTGAAAATTTACGGCCCAGCGACTGTCGTAAGAATGAAGTAGCGCGACTTGCGAGACAGGAGTGGTGCCGGCGAGTTGCGTGCCGACGGTTGCGAAATCTTTGCCGAGCTGCACGATTTCGTCATACAGAGGAACGGGCGTGCCGTCGGGACCGAGGAGTGTGCCGTGATACTGCTCCTGCCCATTCAGCGCGCTGCGCCACTGCCAGTAGCCGACTTCATCGGCGCCGTGGCCAACATCCTGCCAAGCCATGGCGCGCACTTCGCCGCGATTCAAGAAATTGTTTACGGGCGCCCAATTTACCGCGCCGGGCTGAGTTTCGATCACCCAGAAGTTGCGGCGCTTGAAACCACGCGTGAGGTCGTGCGCCAACCCTTTTGAATCGACTTGGATCTGGCCCGTGCCGACGTAGTTGTCCCACGCGGCAATGGTCAGCGGCTCGCTCATGATGTAATGATCGAAGCCGTCGAAAAATCCCATGAAATTCGTAGTGATGAATTGGCGCGGGTCGGAGTGCGCGCGAATCACGTCAATCTGCGCGCGCTGAAACGTGTCCCATGCGGCGGTGGCGAAGCGATTCCAATCCAGGCGCAGGCCCGGGTTCTGATTGCCGATGGGCATGGGAATTTCCGACCACTGATCGTAGGTTTGGCTCCAATAGGAAGTGGTCCAGTGATCGTTCAGGCTCGAGAGCGTCTTATATTTCGCCTGGAGCCATGCTTGAAATTTCTGGCGTGTCACGCCGTCGTAGGAGATGGAGTGAACGCCGCCGTATTCGTTGTCGATCTGCCAGCCGACCACATTGGAATTGTGGCCGTAGTGCAGCACCATTTGTTCGGCCATTTCGCGCGATAGGCGAATGTAGGTGGGCGACGTGACGGAGCCCTGCGCGCGGGTGCCATGCGTCATCTTCCGGCCGTTTTCGAGGGTGCGCAGCGTCTCGGGATATTTCGAGGTGAGCCACGCAGGCGGCGCGGCCGAAGGTGTGCCGAGCACGACCCAGATGTGATGCTTCGCCGCAGCCGCGATGGCGCGATCGAGCCAGCCGAAATCATAGTGGCCCTCCGACGGCTCCATGGTGCTCCACGCAAATTCCGTGATGCGCACGACGTGAATGTGCGCCGCTTCCATCAATTGCAGATCGGCATCCCAGCGCGATTCCGGCCATTGCTCGGGATACCAATCGGTGCCGAGCAGCAGCGGCATTTCGCTGACGGCTTTGACGGCGGCAGCGTCAGTGTCTTGCGCGCTCGCGGGCGATACTTGCTGCGCGCGGCCAACACCCGCCGCGAAAAGCGCGACGCAACACGCTGATGCACAACACAAGATCCGGCGAAGAAACGACAATGGCGCCTCCCGGGGCGGCGGCTTCATGCAACGACGCGGGTGCGACTACATCACCGCGGACTACTCGTTGTCAATATTTTGGTGATGCCAAAGCGCAGCCCGCGCCCGAAACGCGGCTTGGGCCGAACGTCACAAATGTATTGGAATACCGGGGCGTATGCAAAACCGCGCCGCCGGCGCCTTCGCCTGTATGCGGCAACTGCCTGATAGCATGGGACTTCGCATTTTCTAACAAGGGGGCATACACACCCCCGTACCCAGTTCATAAAAACATGTAAATAAGGGACTTGCGGGAAATGTGTGCATGAGCAGTGCGGAACAAATTGAAAATGAAAGGGTTGTGGCGATTTAACGAAAAAGCGCTGGTGGAGAAAAAGAAGTGCCTGACAAACGGAGAACAGTTCGAGGCTGGTGAGAGCCGACACGCCGAAAGATAGCACAGATATCTCCTATTGTCAAATACTAACCGAGTGTTCGAAACGACAATCATGAGGCGCGACGGCTGCGGCAGAGGGGCGCGCTGAGGAAAGCTTCGGCGCTCTCGAATTGCGGGATTAGCCTTCTTCTTATGCGGAAGGCATCGCTGCCGGTTTCTTTGCTGGCGTCGTGGTGATCACCACGACGCTGATCAAAACGAGCACAGTCCCCACAACGGTTCGAGAGCCAAGCGCTTCGCCTCCGAGAAAATATCCAATCAGCACGGCGACGACGGGATTCACGTACGCGTACGTACCAACTCTCGTGGGCGATTCATGATGAATCAGCCAGACGTAGGCGGTGAACCCGATAAGGGAGCCGGCGACAATTAAATAGAAAAATGCGAACCACGCCTCGCGCGAGACGGCCGACGGATGGAAATTGCGGAATTCACCGAGCGCTGCCGCGATGACGGCCAGGAAGACTCCGCCAGCGAGCATCTGCGCTCCGGCGCTCATCACTTTGGATTCCGGCAACGGCAATTTGCGCGAAAATGCGGAGGAGATCGACCAACTGATCGATGCGATGATCAGAGCCACGGCGCCGACTCTATCGATTGGCGCCCCGCCGAGATTCAACGAGCGGCTGACCAGAACGGCAACTCCACCAACTCCGAGCAAGAGAGCGACAGCCAAACGGAAAGTGAGTCTTTGCGTTCGCAGGAAGATGATTTCCGAGAGCGCCATAAACACGGCGTTCATGGCCATCATGACCGCGGCAACACCCGAAGGCACGCGCTGCTCGGCCCAGAACAAGAGCCCGTAGTCGAGGACGAAGATCAGAATCGCGAGAAACGATACCGATTTCCACTGGCGCGTGGTCGGTGAGCGTTCGCCTCGCGCAATGGCCCAGACGCAAAGAATGAGCCCGGCGATCAAGAAGCGCGTCGCTGCCAAGAGAAACGGCGGAACTTCGTGGACACCAACACGGATCGCTAAGAATGTGGATCCCCAAACCAAATAAATAATTGCGAAAGCTAACAGCGTTTTCCATTTGGGGCGATGGGCAGTAGCTTCCATAGCAGTTCGCTGGCGACAATCTACCAATTCTTCCGGTGGATTGCTCAAAGCTTACTCAATTTTGCGGCTTTTCTCAGGGCGGCAACGGTGAGAGAATCCGCGCGATGAAAACCTACACTAGATTCGGCTTTTCGCTCGCCGCAATTTTGCTGATTGGAATCGCGGCGCCGCGGCGTTTGCGCGCGCAGAATACGCCGGCCCCGACGTCGATGCCCACGCCGACATCAACTCAGCCGGCGATGCCTACGCCACTGCCGACGCCTGCTGCCAGGCCCGCAC